>CAJQNP010000325.1 GCA_905479705.1 uncultured Gammaproteobacteria bacterium | reverse complement strand
GGACACCGGCTACAAAACGCGGCTTGTCCGGTGTCTGTGCCGTTACGGCATCCGCGGCTTCGCGCCCCAGTCGTGTCGAGGCGACGTTGATCTCATAGGCCAGCGACTCCATGCCATAGTCCGCCATGGCAACACGGGTGGCATTGAAGGTATTGGTCTCGATGATGTCCGCCCCCGCTTCCAGGTAGCGGGTGTGGATTTCGCGAATGATGTGCGGCTGGGTCAGGCTCAGCAGATCATTATTGCCCTTCAGATCCGAGGGCCAGTCCGCGAAACGCTCGCCGCGGTAATCCGCCTCTTCCAGCTTGTGCCGCTGGATCATGGTGCCCATGGCGCCATCCAGGAAGAGGATGCGCTCGTCCAATAATTGGGTGAATTTATTCATGTGTATCAGTGAAATAGATGAAGCTCGCAAGTCTAGCATGCGGGCCACGACGGAGTCCGCAGGGTTTGCTTTTCTGGGGCCTCCGCAGGTGTTTTGAGTAAATGACCCGGGCAGTCTTGTTGCCCGGGTTGTGGCGGTGTCCAGGGTGCGTCGGAATTTCGGCAGATGTTGTATATATTTGCCCGATCAATCACTACATATAGTACCATTATCAAGTAACTGCATGATGTATGTTGGGTATTGACTAAACTTTTAGTAGAGCGATTTATTGTCGTCATAGTCATTGAGATGAAGAAAAAACGCGCCATTTGGGTACTTTTATTCACCCTGTTGCTGCCCCTGCCATCCACGGCAACGGCGATGGAGGATATGTTCGGCGCAATGTTTCGCATGATGCTGGTCATGATGAACGTCATGTCTGACGCCATGCTGGAGAGTGACGATACGTTTGATTCCGGTTTTGGCAACTCGCTGGGATTCGGTATGGGTAGCTGGCCTGCCATGAACGGTCTGTCTGGAGTGAACCCGATGTCCGTGTCGAGTTTTTATCCCGGCATGTCCCCGTGGTCAGGGATGGGTGGATTCCCGGGTACCAGCCCGTGGTCCTCCGCTATGGGTGGATTTCCGGGCACCAGCCCCTGGTCCTCCGGGATGGGTGGATTCCCGGGTACCAGCCCCTGGTCCTCCGGGATGGGCGGATTTCCGGGCACCAGCCCCTGGTCCTCCGGGATGGGCGGATTTCCCGGTTATGGCAGTGGAATGTCGCCCTGGTCAACACCGTTTATGGGTGATAGCTGGTCCAGTAACCCGTATGGCGGTTCCTACTCACCGTATTCGGTGGCGCCCTACAGTCCTGCCGGTTACGGTAACCGGCCCGGTGGTGTGCAGGCGGCACCCGTGTCCCTGCTCGAGGGTCGCTGGTATGGTACTTCCGGAGAGATACTCGAGGTCAGGGGCAAGCGTTTCCGTTTGAAACACGGGAAATACGCTATCAACGGTGCCATCAGCATTGAAAACAACATTGTGAACCTGTTCAGTCAGGAAACCCGCACCGTGACGCGCTACACCTTTATCCGCAACCAGACTGACCTGATGTTGCAGGATGCCTCGGGAGATGTGCTGAGTTTCAAGCGGCGACCAGGCAGCGGTACCGCCTACGTCTTCTAGCAGGTAGCTAAAGCACTCCCCGTCCGAACAGGTTGGCCGCTGTCTGTTTCCAGCTGTTGTTCACGAGCCCTCGTCATCACCATCGTGTGCCGGTGAGTCCTGGTCAGTGGTCACTCTCCCTGCCTTATCTGCCGGCTTGCTGTTCAGGGCCGGTACCGCTTCCGGGCTGGCTGTAGCGACATTGTAGTGGTGCACGTCCTGCTGCGGGTACGGAATGGAGATGCCTTCCGCGTCAAAACGCTGTTTCACGGTACGCGTCAGGTCCCAGTACACCGTCCAGTAATCCTCGGTCCTGACCCAGGGACGGCACACGAAATTCACGGAAGAATCGGCCAGTTCATGCACCTGGATGACCGGCCCCGGTTCCTTGAGGACCAGCTTGTGGTGACTGACGATGTCTTCCATGATGTGCTGTGCCTTGTCGATATCGTCGTCGTAGGAGATGCCAAAGATCAGGTCGACACGACGGGTGTCGCTGCCGGTTACATTGGTGATGCTGCTGCCCCAGACACTGTTGTTCGGCACGATGACCATCTGGTTGTCGGGCGTGAAGATCTGCACCGACAGCAGGTTGACCGACTTGACCCGCCCCTGGATGCCACCGATCTCGACGAGGTCGCCGACGTCAAAGGGACGGAACAGCAGGATGAGGATGCCGCTGGCAAAGTTGCCCAGCGAGTCCTGCAGGGCAAAGGCCACCACGAAACCGGCCGCGCCAATCACCGCCAGCAGCGGACCGACGTTCACTTCCAGCGTGGTCAGGGCAACCAGAAAACCGATAGCGATGACCAGACGGCGCACGGTGACGATCATGAAGTTTTCCAGCAGCTGCGAGGTGTTGACGGTCTTGGCAAACAGCTTGCGGGTGCCGCGTACCGCCAGTTTTGACAGGAAGTAGAACACCAGCAGGGTGACCAGGAAGATCCCGATGTTCTTCATCCAGCGCTGGCCGCCCTCCTCCGAGGTTACCCAGCCGCTGATGGTCTTCCAGGTGGCCTCGGCATCGGTTACGTCGACCTGGATGCCGGATATGGCGCTGATGAACTGGCGTGCCTCTGTCACGTCGCCGCCCTTTTGTTCCCAGGCGTCAATAACAAGATTGCTGCGGTCAGTCAGAATGGTCTGTTGCGTGCGCTGGTAATTGATGTACTCAAGCAACTGTTCCCTGATCACGGTGCGTTCTACGGCGGCCCTGTTAACGGCCTGGCGGGCCTGTTCCAGCTCCCTGTCACGCGCATCCTGCTCGACGGCAGGTTCGCTGTTCGGTTGCGGCGCCTGTATCGAGGTGCTGTCTGCGTCGGCCTGCTGAGCAGCCAGCGAGGCAGCGTAGGCCGCGGCAGCGTCGATCACCTGGCCTACCGCCTTGTTGTGCTCCATTTGCTCGATGGCGGCAGTTGCTTCCTGCTTGAGCGCCTTGCCCTCGGCACTCGCTGACTCCAGCGCTGCGGCGGCATCAGCATCGTCCGGGTTGTTGTCCGCGGCCTGCTTGGCCTTTTCTATCTTGTCCAGTGCAGCTTGCAGGTCATCGGCATATTGCAGTTCGGTGCGCTTGTACTTGGCACCGATCTCGGCCTCGCTGATCTCGGATATCTTGTCTCTGAGCAGTGTCAGCCAGCCCGCTGTTTCGACCTCCAGTTCAGCACGTGTCAAGGGCCGTAACAGCAGCCCCAGTTCGTCGGCGGGAATATCAGGGTTGGCCGTGGTGACAGGCTCGGGTGTCTCCTCTTTGTCTGCGCTGTAGCAGACAGCGGTCAGGCCAAGGGCAAGCAGGGTAATTACAAGCAGGTTTCGTAGCATCATGGTCATATAATCAGATTTCGGTTTCTGGGGCAGGTGCCTGTGCCTCATTCGGCAGGGTCTCATCAGCCGGAGGTTCGCTCATATCACCCGGTGGCTCGGTCACGGGCGCCTCCCCGTCGGAGCCATTGAACCACTCCTGGGTGGACTCCCAGGTATCAATGGAAAATTCCTTGGTTGCGTCCCAGGCCTTGGCACTGCCTTCCTTGGTGGCATCCCAGGCACCAGCGGAAAATTCCTTGGTGGCATCCCAGGCCTCGGCACTCGATTCCTTGGTCGCCTCCCAGGTGTCAGCGGACGCCTCCTTGGTGGCGTCCCAGGCATCGGCAGCGCTGTCGCCGGCCTGATCCCAGCTATCGGTTGCCTCTTCAGTGGCCTCGCCTTCGATATCCGTCTCTGCGGGGTCGACCGAGGCCGCATGGACGGATGTCAATGCACATGCTGAAAGCAGTGCGAGCGCGGGTTTGTTCAGGGAGAAGGTCAGAAATTTACACATCATGCTAGTCCTCACGTTTTTTCAATAACTTCAATGCCACCCATGTAGGGCTTCAATACATCGGGAACCTGTATGCTGCCGTCGGCCTGCTGGTAATTCTCCATGACGGCAACAAGTGCACGCCCGACGGCCAGGCCGGAGCCGTTGACGGTATGCAGCAGTTCGGGCTTGCCGGTCTCCGGGTTGCGCCAGCGAGCCTGCATGCGACGTGCCTGAAAGGCCTCGAAGTTGCTGCACGAGGAAATCTCGCGGTATTTCTGCTGGCCCGGCAACCATACCTCAAGGTCGTAGGTCTTGGCCGCCGAGAAGCCGATGTCGCCGCTGCACAGGGTGACG
>CAJQNP010000324.1 GCA_905479705.1 uncultured Gammaproteobacteria bacterium | reverse complement strand
CGCACCTGCCCGTCTCCGACAGCGTACCGGTGATGATGCAGCGCGTGCTGCTGGCACTGTTGCCCGGCACCATCTGCTTCACCTGGCTGTTCGGTGCCGGTGTGATCATCAACCTGTTACTGGCAAGCATCACGGCACTCGCGGCAGAGGCCGCCGTGTTGAAATTGCGCAAGCGCCCCGTCACGACCCTGCTGGATGGCAGCGCCCTGCTGACCGGGGTACTGCTGGCACTGGCCCTGCCACCGCTGACCCCGTGGTGGATCCCCGTGGTGGGCAGCCTGTTTGCCATCGTCATTGCCAAGCAGCTCTATGGCGGGCTCGGCTACAATCCGTTCAACCCGGCGATGGCCGGCTACGTGGTGTTGCTGATCTCGTTTCCACTGGAACTGACCCTGTGGTCGGTACCCGGCATGCACATGGGCCTGGTCGACAGCGTCGTCTACGCATTCACGGGCAGCCTGCCGGAGCAGCAGACACTCGATGCGCTGACCTCGGCAACCCCCATGGACAGCATCAAGACACGACTGGGGCTCAGCGAGACCCTCAGCGAGATACAGGGCAGCCCCCTGTTCGGCAGTTTTGCCGGTGCCGGCTGGGAATGGATCAACCTGTGGTTTCTTGTCGGCGGGCTGTGGCTGATAAAGATGCGCGTCATCCAGTGGCAGATACCCGTGGGCATGCTGCTGGGACTCGCCGGCATCGCCTTGGTGTTCCATGCCTTTGATCCCGACAGTTACAGTTCACCGCTGTTCCAGGTATTCAGCGGCGCCGCCATGCTGGGCGCCTTTTTCATCGCCACCGACCCGGTGTCTGCCTGCACAACACCGCGCGGGCGGATTTACTTCGGGCTCGGCATCGGCGTGCTGGTCTACATCATTCGTACCTGGGGTGGTTATCCCGACGGTGTTGCCTTCGCGGTTCTGCTGATGAACATGGCGGCACCGACCATTGACCACTACACGCGACCGCGCGTGTTCGGTGAAAAGGGCTAGGGCGTCGACGTGCCGTATCGCCAGATCATCATCACGACCATCATCCTGCTGATGTTTGCCGTCATCGGTACCACACTGGTGGCCGTTACCTATGAAAGGACGCGTGACCAGATTGCCGCCAACGAACGCGCCACCCTGCTGCGCAAGCTGCATCGCCTGATTGCCCCGGAGCAACACGACAACGTGTTGCTGGAAGACACCCTTGCGGTGCGCGATATCACCCTGCTGGGAACGGACGAACCGGTCACGGTGTATCGCGCCCGCAAGGACGGCAAACCCGTGTCACTGGTCATCGAAACCATTGCACCCGATGGCTATAACGGGACCATCCGCCTGCTGGTCGGCATCAACATCGACGGATCACTGAGCGGCGTGCGTGTCATCAGTCATCGCGAGACGCCGGGGCTGGGTGATGCCATCGACGAGACGCGCTCCGACTGGATACACGTGTTTGACGGCAAGTCCCTGCAAAATCCCGAAGCAGCCGGCTGGGCCGTCAGCAAGGACGGCGGGGCGTTTGACCAGCTGACCGGCGCCACCATTACCCCGCGTGCCGTGGTGAAAGCGGTACGCAATGCACTGCTATACTACCGCCAGCATCAGGAAACGCTGCTCAAACCGACGGGTGACGCTGACGCGACAGGCAATTCGCCGCCATGATGAACCAGGCCAGCGCTTCTCCTGTCGTCGCGGCTGCACGGGCAGCAACAAGGTTCTAATATATTGAAAAATTTGCCGTCATTCCCGCGCAGGCGGTAACGGAGTTCGGACTGCTCAGGGACATGCCCGTCATTCCCGCGCAGGCGGGAACAGAGGTCAGACTGATTGAGCGCTTACTCGACATTTCCGCGCAGGCTGTAACAGGGGTTGGACTGATTGAAAACTCACCGGTCATTCCCGCGCAGGCGGGAATCCAGAAACCGGGAGCAGCGGTGATCAAACCCCTGGATTCCGGCCTGCGCGGGAATGACAGGGTACTATGAATAAAAGAGTGCTATGAATGACAGAGTACTATGGGAGCGACAGAGGGTTACCGGGTTGTCGAAGTACAACCTGAAACACGCAGGACTGAATGATATGCACGGAACCGGCCAATGAGTGACACCAGCAACACACAAATCCTCAGGGACGGTCTGTGGACCAACAACCCGGGACTGGTGCAACTGCTTGGCCTGTGCCCGTTGCTGGCCGTGACCACCAATGCCATCAATGGCCTCGGCCTGGGGCTGGCCACGCTGCTGACACTGGTTGCCTCCAATGTGACCGTGTCACTGATCCGTAACCTGGTGCGCCCGGAAGTACGTATCCCGGTGTTCGTACTGGTGATCGCCTCCATCGTCACCGTCATCGAACTGGCCATGAACGCCTGGCTGCATGACCTGTATCTCATCCTCGGCATCTTCATCCCGCTGATCGTCACCAACTGCGCCATCATCGGCCGCGCGGAATCGTTTGCCTCGAGAAACACGGCGGGACGCGCCCTGCTGGATGGCCTGGCGATGGGCATCGGTTTCATCCTGGTACTGGTCACGCTCGGCGGACTGCGTGAACTCATCGGCCAGGGCACCCTGCTGTCACAGGCACACCTGATGTTTGGTGAAGCCGGACGGCAACTGACGCTAACCGTCATCGAGGACTACCGCGGCTTCCTGCTGGCCATCCTGCCACCGGGCGCGTTTCTCGGTCTCGGCTTCCTGATTGCCGGCATGAATGTCATCAACGCCCGCCGCGAGCAGCGCGCCGCGATCAAGACACTGCCGGTCGGTCAACCGTCTGAAGCCTGATACGCAGTGAACCGCGACAAGCGCACGGAAATATTCACGCGCCTGCGTGAAGCCAATCCCGAACCCAGAACAGAACTGCACTACAGCAATCCCTTCCAGTTGCTGATTGCCGTTATCCTGTCGGCACAATCCACCGATGTCGGCGTCAACAAGGCTACCGGGGCACTGTTCCGAAAGGTAAAGACACCGGGCGCCATGCTCAAACTCGGCGAGGATGGCCTGAAGGAACACATCAAGACGATCGGCCTGTTCAACACCAAGGCAAAGAACATCATGAAGACCTGCGCCATCCTGCAGGAGCAGCACGCCGGCAAGGTGCCGGAAGACCGCGCAGCCCTCGAGGCCCTGCCCGGGGTGGGCCGCAAGACGGCCAACGTGGTACTGAATACCGCGTTCGGCCAGCCGACCATCGCCGTGGACACCCATATATTCAGGGTCTCGAACCGCACCGGTATTGCACCGGGCAAGAACGTCAACGAGGTCGAGCAGCGCTTGCTGCGCCTGGTGCCGGATGAATTCAAGCAGGACGCGCACCACTGGCTGATCCTGCACGGGCGATATACCTGCATCGCGCGCAAGCCACGCTGCCAGTCCTGCTGCATATCGGATTTATGCGAATACCGCTCAAAGCTGCTGGACTAGCCCGACAACCGCTGAATCTCATTGTAACTCGCTGATATTTTGTTATATTTACCGGGTAAATAACAAGCCCGGTCAACCGGGCAGCTCGCAGCCATCAACAGATCACCCAGAAACTTTTTGTTTGTATCAAACTTTTCGAATGAGTCAATGTCGTAACGGTTGACAAACAACAGGTCGTGGCAAACGACCGTAACACCCCGGGGCACCCGCCCCTTTTTTAAACTCACATGGAGGCATTTTCAATGTCACAAGAATCTACCAAGAAACCATTGGCTATCGCACTGGGCGTCGCATTCGTAACCACCCTGGCGGCGACACCGGTTGCCAACGCAGCGGACAACCCGTTTGCCATGTCCGAACTGTCCAGCGGCTACATGGTCGCCGAGATGGCCGAAGGCAAGTGTGGTGAAGGCAAGTGCGGCGGCGACAAGGCCAAGTCCGAAGCCGAGGGTAAATGCGGCGAAGGCAAGTGTGGCGGCGACAAGGCCAAGACCGAAGCCGAGGGTAAATGCGGCGAAGGCAAGTGCGGCGGCGAAAAGAAGGCAACTGAAGGCAAGTGTGGCGAAGGCAAGTGCGGCGGCGCCAAGCAGTAATCACTGCCTGAACCTGCTGTGAGCACTAGAACCTATCCTGTTTCAGGAACGGGTCTTGGACTGCGGCGGTCCCTGATGGGGCCGCTGCGGGACCATCCGCCCGCCGCGGTCGACTTCTTTGAAATCGCACCGGAAAACTGGATTGGCGTTGGCGGACGCATGGGCAAGGACTTTCGCTGGTTTACCGAACGCTACCCGTTCGTCGCACACGGACTGTCACTCTCCATCGGCAGCCCTGCCCCGCTCGACGAAACCTTTATCCAGCGTGTAAAACGCCTGCTCGATGAGCACAACATCCGCTTCTACACTGAACACCTCAGTTACTGCAGCGATGATGGCCACCTCTATGACCTGATGCCGATCCCGTTCACCGAGGAGGCCGTGCACCATGTTGCAGGGCGCATTCGGCGGGTGCAGGACATCCTCGAACGCCGCATCGCCATGGAAAACGTCTCCTACTACGCCGCCCCGGGCAAGCAGATGGACGAGATCGACTTTATCAACGCGGTCCTGCAAGAGGCCGACTGCGACCTGCTGCTCGACGTCAACAATATCTACGTCAACAGCATCAACCACCGCTACGATGCGGAAACTTTCCTGACTTCACTACCGGCTGAACGCGTGGTCTATTTTCATATCGCCGGCCACTACGACGAGGCCGACGACCTCAAGGTCGACACCCACGGGGCGCCGATCATCGATCCCGTGTGGTCACTGCTGGAAACCGCCTACCGGCATTTCGGTGTGGTACCGACACTGCTGGAACGCGACTTCAACATTCCGCCGTTGCCTGAACTGCTGGGCGAGGTCAGTCACATCAAGGGCCTGCAGGAAAAGTGGGGCGACGCTCATGACAGGGACCTCAGTCATGGCATCCACGCCTGAATTCATACAGCGGCAGTACGACTTCGCCGCACATATTCGCGACCCCGAACATGCACCCGCGCCGCCTGATGTCGAGGACCGGCGCATGGCCATCTACCGCGAGCTGTTCTACAACAATGTAGAGGGCTTTCTCAGCAACACCTTTCCGGTATTGCGCGCGATTTACAATGACAGCCACTGGCATGCCATGGTGCGTGACTATTTCAGCCACCACCAGTCACAGACGCCGCTGTTCCTGGAAATACCGCGTGAGTTTCTCGCCTGGCTGGAAGGCGCGCGCAGCACACAGGCAGGCGACCCGCCGTTCCTCTACGAGCTGGCCCACTATGAATGGGTCGAGCTGGCGCTGTCGGTATCGGAGGAATCCTGCGAGCGTGACGACATTGAGCCGCAGGGTGACCTGCTGGCCGGTATCCCGGTGCTGTCTCCGCTTGCCTGGCACCTGAGTTACCGCTTCCCGGTGCACGAGATCAGTCCGGATAATCAGCCGACTCAACCCGCTGACAGCAACACGCACCTGGTCGTCTACCGGGATCGCAATGACGACATGGGCTTCATGCTGATCAACCCGGTCAGCAAGCGCCTGCTGGAACTGATCGATGAGAATAATGATGAAAACGGCGAGCAGTTACTGAATCGCATTGCAAAGGAAATGTCGCACCCGCAACCCGAGGTGGTCGTTAACGCTGGCATGCAGATCCTCAAGGAACTCGTTGACAAGGACATCATCCTCGGAACAAAAAAACAGTAAACCGGATTACCGATCTGGCTGGATAATCAACACGCAGGGGGAGACTCGCATGATCGGACTACTGAATTTTTTCCAGAATCTGCTCGACAGGTTCCGTGTCCTGGACTTCCTGGCGCCACTCGCGATCAGGCTCTACATGGTGCCGATATTCTGGATGGCCGGCTCCATGAAACTCAACAACGCCGGGCTGGACTGTCTCGCTGCCGGCAGCGGCCCGTGCGACTTCACGCCCAGGCAGGACATCATCGACTGGTTCGGCAATGCGGAATGGGGCCTGGGTCTGCCGTTCCCCGAGGTCATGGCCTACCTGGCCTCCTATACCGAGTATTTTGGTGCCATCCTGTTGCTGATCGGCCTGGCGGTCCGCTGGATCACCATACCGCTGCTGGTCACCATGGTGGTCGCCGCCGTCTCGGTACACTGGCAGAACGGCTGGCTGGCCATCGCCTCGGGCACCGGGGTGTTTGCCACCGAGCGCACCGAGGGTGCCATTGAACGACTCGACGTTGCCAAGGGCATCCTGCAGGAGCACGGCAACTACGACTGGCTCACCGAGAATGGCAGTCTTGTCGTGCTGAATAACGGCATCGAGTTTGCGGCAACCTATTTCATCATGCTGCTGGCGCTGTTCTTCATGGGTGCAGGCAAGTACTTCAGCATGGACTACTGGATCGCCCGCAGATGGCGGCGCTGATTTACATGGAGACATAGCGACCGACTGATAACAGCCACCGGGGCACCCCGCCGGCTGAACACGACTCAATACGGGGGTCATTGAGATGATGTCGAGTGAGTCTTTCCCGGTCATTGCGACCGTCATGCAGGTCATGGCCGCCCTGTTCGTCACTCTGGTCGGGATTGCAGTACTGGCGATCATCGTGCTGTTTATCATCGATGTCACCCAGACCAAGAGCGCCATTCGGCGCAACTACCCGGTGGTTGGCCGGTTTCGTTACTTCTTCGAACACATCGGCGAGTTCTTCCGCCAGTATTTCTTTGCCATGGACCGCGAGGAGTTACCGTTCAACCGCGCGCAACGCTCCTGGGCCTACCGCGCCGCGAAGGACATCGACAACACCGTCGGCTTCGGTTCCACGCGTGACCTGCGCGCCACCGGCACCGTGCTGTTTGTGAACTGTCCGTTCCCGACGCTGGGTATCGATGCCGCGCCGATCGGCCATGTCACGGTCGGCCCCTACTGCGGCAAACCGTACACCAGCAATTCGCTGTTCAACATTTCCGGTATGAGCTACGGGGCAATCTCGAAACCGGCGGTACTGGCGCTGTCCCGCGGCGCAAAGCAGGCCGGCTGCTGGATGAATACCGGCGAAGGCGGCCTGTCAGCCTATCACCTCGAGGGTGGCGCAGACATCGTCTTCCAGATCGGCACTGCCAAGAACGGCGTGCGTGACCTGCAAGGCAACCTCAACGACGACAAAATCCGTGAGGTCGCCGCACACGATGCCGTGCGCATGTTCGAGATCAAGATGAGCCAGGGGGCCAAGCCCGGCAAGGGCGGCATCCTGCCCGGCGGCAAGGTCACCGAGGAAATCGCCGGCATCCGCGGCATCGAGGTCGGCAGCGACGCCATCAGCCCGAACCGTCACACGGATATCAATTCAAACAGCGAACTGCTCGACGTGATCAACCGCGTCCGCGACGTGTCATGCAAGCCGGTGGGGTTCAAGGCCGTGATGGGTGCCTATGGCTGGCTCGACAAGCTGTGCAGGGAAATCCTCGAACGCGGCGTCGAGAGCGCCCCCGACTTCATCACGGTCGACAGTGCCGATGGCGGCACCGGTGCCGCCCCCATGCCGCTGATCGATGACGTCGGCCTGCCGCTGCGCGAGAGCCTGCCGCTGCTGATCGACAAGCTCAATGAATACGGCCTGCGCGATCGCATCAAGGTGATTGCCTCCGGCAAGCTGATCACGCCGGCCGATGTTGCCTGGGCGCTGTGCATGGGTGCCGACTTCATCGTGTCGGCGCGCGGCTTCATGTTCGCCCTCGGTTGCATACAGGCCTTGCAGTGCAACAAGAACACCTGCCCGACGGGAATCACCACCCACAACAGGCGCCTGCAGAAAGGCCTGAACCCGGCAGACAAGGCGGTGCGCGTTGCCAACTACGCCAGGAACATGAACTACGAGGTCGGTATCATTGCGCACGCCTGCGGTGTCAGGGAACCCCGCGAGTTACGGCGTTTCCATGCCCGCGTTGTCAGCGGCAATGGCCTGTCGCTGCCACTCAACGAGCTGCACCCGGATGTCAGCCCGCCCGGAGAATCCAGCAGCGCCGCCTGATCTACGGCTTGCACGCTCATGGAGACCCAGCATGCCATCCTGATCCTGTCCGGCCTGTTGCTGCTGGCCATAATGGTCAAGCCGCTGGCACCCCGGCTGCATATCCCGTTCAGCGCCCTGCTCGTCATCATCGGCTTTAGCGCTTCCGAATTGCTGGTGTTCTCCGGCATCGACACCGGCATTCGCGCCGACAATTTTCACGACCTGATCTTTTTCGTTTTCCTGCCGGTGCTGGTGTTTGAATCGGCCTACACCATCAACGTACGCCTGTTAATTAAGAACCTGCTGCCGATCCTGTTCCTGGCGATTCCGATCATGCTGTTATCGACGTTCATCGCTGCAGCGCTCATCTATGCGGGCATCGGCCATCCGCAGGGCTTCCCGTGGATCGCGGCACTGCTGACCGGGGCACTGCTGTCGGCCACCGACCCGGTTGCCGTGGTCGCACTGTTACGCCAGATGGGCGTCCCGGAACGCCTTGCCCTGTTGATGGAAGGCGAGAGCCTGTTCAACGATGCCACGGCGATTGTCGTGTTCTCAGTGTTTCTTGCCATCGCCAGCGGCACCGCGGGCCCCATGTCAGTAGAGGATGCCAGCCTGTACTTCCTGAAGGTGTTCTTCGGCGGGCTGCTGGTGGGTGCCATCACCGGCCTGCTGTTCAGTCTGCTGTTGAGGTTGTCACAGGAAACCGTCATCAAGGCACTGGCAACCGTCATCAGCGCCTACCTGTCCTTTATCACCGCCGAGGTGGTCTTTCATGTATCCGGGGTTATGGCCGTGCTGGTGACGGGACTGGTACTCGGCTACCAGGGACAGGCGGCCCGTGCCGCGTCGTCCGGCAAGTTTGTCACCGAGTTATGGGAGTTCAACGCCTTTCTGGCAAACACACTGGTGTTCCTGCTGATGGGCGTCACGGTGACCCTGGCGATGTTTGAAGAGCGCTGGCTGGCGATGCTGATCGGCATCGCCGCTGTACTGGTGGCGCGCGCACTGGGTATCTTTACCTGCGTACCCCTGCTCAACCGCCTGGCACCCATCGAGGCAATCAGCCGCCCCTGCCAGGTAGTGATGTTCTGGGGCGGACTACGCGGCGCCGTCACCCTTGCACTGGCACTGTCGTTGCCGACAACACTGGAATACTGGTGGACCATCCAGTCCATCGCCTTTGGCGTGGTGCTGTTTACCCTGTTTGTACAGGCCACCAGTACCGCGCCCCTGGTGCAGCATTACGGCCTGGACAAACAGTAAGTCTCCCTGCACACGGCCTGTCGCCGGGGGTAGAATGACAGCCTGTCCTGCAACCAGACCCGCTGCACGAATATGACACCCGCCAGTTTTCATTCACGCATAGCCTGCGCTGCACTGCGGCTTGTTACCTGTCTCATGCTGCTAACCGTGACGGCCTGCACTACGAGCCACGCGCTCAGCCTGAAGGTCAACACGGCTCACGTCGCCGGCGCTCAATATGCACCCGGGGAACTGACCCGCATGATGACGGACCTCGGCTATCAGCAGCTGCGCGTGGAAGATCCCGTGACGCAACAGTCAGTTGCCGTTGCCGAGCAATACGGAGACTACCGTCTGCTGTTCCAGTCACTGGAAAACAACAACATCCGTGTCGACATCCACGCGGGCATGACTGACGGCCGCATTGCACTGTATTTTTACGATACAAATCAAAGCGCACTGGGCAGCTCTGAACTGCGACTCTATGAACAGCTGGAGCAGCGGGTGAAGTCTGAATACGGCGCAGAGCATGTCCGGGCCAGCCGCCCGTGACGAATTATCTTGGCCCGGGTGGGCGAAGCGTGACCCCCATCCCGGTTTGTCCTGACCGGCTTGCGCAATACTGAATTCGGTCCTGGACATTCCTGACCCGGACCCGCCGCGAGGACTGGATTCGCTGTCACCCACATTGCACATCAACGCCCCTGACAGAGTGACATTCCGGATCCAGTCCCCCGGCTCTTATCCAGGCAACGCTACTGCTGCAATGCACGCACCTTGTCGAGCAACCCGGCATCATCCCATTCACGACTGCCAATCGCACGATAGGCAATCCGTCCATCCGGTGCAATCACATAGGTCGTTGGCAGGCCCTTGACCGGCCACTGCCCGATCACCTCGCCGGACTGATCCATCAACACCGGGAAGTCGGTTGGATAGTCGGCAGAAAAGATAAAGATGGTGTCCTCGTCCTCGCCCATGTTAATTGCCAGCATGGCAATCCCCTCTTCCTCGATCGTATGCCAGGCGCGGTTCATCGAGGGCAGTTCTTCACGACACGGCGGACACCACGTCGTCCAGAAATTAATGATCACCACCTGGCCGCGATAGTCGGACAGCTTGTGCATCGTGCCGCTCGTATCCGGCAGGCTGAAATCCGGTGCCATTACTCGCCCCGGGATGGCCGTCAGGGTTTGCTCGGCCTGTGCTGCACCGGGCAAGGCAGACAACAGCACCAGCAGCACAAATAAATGCCGCACTGTGTTCAGGGCACGCATCTACTTCAACGTGTCCACGTCAGGCGCACACACAACCCCCTTGATCTCGCCACGTCGCAGCGCCCCGCCCTCTCGCCAGGCAACGTCGAGGTCAAACGTTGCACCGGGCGGAATGCCGTACGCGGTCAGGCCCCAGTTATAGTCACCGGGCAGGTATTCCTGCTGTGTCGGGAACATGCCCCAGCGCACCACCAGTTTTGCGGCCGGGTCGGCATCCGCATCCGTCCAGGAGTCCAGCAACGGTTCCTTCATGAGCGGTTTGCGTATCTTGCCGTCATGCAGCATGCGCCACTCGGTCAGGTCGATCGAGACCACGCGGTTGGCGGCTGACTTGCCGGTGTTGCGGATAATCGTCTGGAACATGCAGCTCAGCGCCATCTGCTCGATGACCTCACGCGAAAAATTGTGATTCATGAGCAGGGCCCGCGTCTGGTCCGGCAGGCGCTGTATCAGTTCGATCTCGATATCGCTGTCGCTGAAGTGCCAGCCCTGCAGGCCGTTCTCTTCATTGACGCTGCGCTTGACCTCGCCAGCCGTGACCGCCATTGCCATCATCAGCAACATCGTCACGAGGCACAGCCGTGCGCTGCGGGTCAGTGATTCGTTTCGGGATTCAGTCAACATACAGTGCATTGTAGCGCGTGCCTGGACAGCTGTGCGAACACGACGCGCTGTCGCTCGTTATGGTCAGTGCTGATCCTGCATCTCGCGCAGTGCCGCATCAATGCGGCCCGCGACAAGTTCACCCAGGACCACGGCGGTTTGCCGGTCAGCCGGTAATTCAGCCAGCGTCACCGGCGGCAGATAGCGGATTGTCATCACGTTGTCCTGTCTGGCAACCACCGTCCAGCTTTGCCCCTTGCCCAGGATCAACGGATCGCAGTAGATCGCAACCGGTTGTATCGCGGCTGCGCTCTTCAGGGCAGACTGGAACGCGGCCGCCCTGAATTTATGCAGGCTTGTCGCCGTCTCCGAGCGTGTCCCCTCGGGGAAAAAGACCACGTGTCGGCCCTGCTGCAGACGCTCGTTGCAGGACGCGATGATGCGCTTGTTGGCGCTTGCCGTGCCGTCCATACCCTCGATATAACCGGCAACCCTGACAAAGGACGACAGTACCGGGTTGCCCAAGGTGCCGGACTTGTAAAGACACACGGCGTTCGGCAGGTCCTTGAGGATGACAATAAAATCGAGCAGGCAGGGATGGTTGGCAACCACGATACACGGATCAGGTGAGGGTGATCCCTGGAAGGAAAACCGTACCAGCCCGAATGATTGCACGCGACCGAGAAACCGCTCGACATGGCGGTGGACCTGTTGCAACACACGCGTGACAGCGGCCTGTGACTGCCGATCCTGGCGCAGGATTCGTGGCAACTGCACCTTGCCCAGCCACAGCACCTGCAGTGCAAACTGCAGGAAGCAGCAGGCCGTTAACAACAATTTTACCGGGGTTATCAGCAGACTCTTGAAAGACATCAGCACATGGCAACCAGCCTGATTGTCCGTCGACACGGACCGTTAGCAGACCGATGGTAGAGTATCGCCGAGCTGATTACCAAGTGGCCTCAATGTGTTGCAGCAGCGCATCGGTCCCCCGTATGTACTATACTCCAGCCTCTTTTGACACGGGCCCGGGGACACTGGCATCTGTATCCAGCCAGGCAAACCACGCGGCCATCCTTGATTCACACACAGGAGCTATCACCATGCACTACCCGCTATTTATGAATAAAACACTGAAGACCGTCAGCATCGCCGCCCTTTCTGCCGGCCTGCTGATCCTGTCCGGTTGTTCTGAAGACCAGAAGGAATCCGCCACCGAGGCCATGGAAGAGATGCAGGAAAGCGCCGCGGATGTGGTTGAATCGACCGGCGAAGCTACCGAAGAGACTGCAGAGGCGAGCGAAGAAGCAACTGCAGAGCCTGTGGAACAGGAAGGCGAAGACGCCTGGGACAAGACCAAGGAAGTCTCCAAGGACGCCTGGGACAAGACCAAGGAAGCATCTAAAGAGACCTGGGAAAAGACCAAGGATGAGGCTGCCGAACCGCCCGTCGATGCCGACGCCCAGACAAAGCAGATCGAGGACCGCTAGTCGTCCTTGCCTGGCCTTGCTGGAGGCCAGGCAGTCACCAGGCCCGTGCAGGAAGCAGGACGCTTGTCAGCCGCACCTCGTTAACCGGGGTCACTCACGCCGTCCGCTTCCTGCCCTGCCTGCCCTCCAGCAGCATGCGTTTAAAGGCATTATCCCTGCGCCACAGGTCACCGGATAACAGTGCGCTGATTTCCTCCCTGATCGTGTCGCTGCGGTCTGCCTCAAAGAACAGACGCTGCACCATGTCGGACCGGTAGAAGCGCTCGATGAACAGGCGCATGGTGTTGAAACCCTCATCAAGTTCCTGCCCATCCGTGGCCAGCAGGTCAGCTGTTGCTTCCGTGCCGGTTGCCAGCGCCTCGTGCACCCGGTCGGCAACCCGTTGCGCACCCACCACCGCGAGAAACACCCCTGACGAAAACACCGGGTCGAGGAAACCGGCGGCATCACCGCAGCAGGCATAGCGCTGACCGTAACGCTGCTGATTACTGAAACTGAAGTCCGCCTCGCTGTGCACTCCGGTCTCCGCCACGGCACCCTGCAACAGCCCCTGCAGCACAGACGATGCTGCCAGGTATTTTTCAAAGAGCGCCGCACCACGCAATGCGGTTGCCGATTTATCCCGGACCACGAGCCCTACACTGAGGCGCTCATTCACCAGCGGGATGACCCAGATCCAGCCAATGTCCTGCATCAGCACCTTGATGTCGCCCGATTGAAACAGCGCCCTGGCCTGCGGCGAAGTCACCCGGTAGTGCGTGTACAGGGCAAAACAGCCGAGCCCCTCGATCCGCTGGATGGCCGAGGTCTGCCGGCCCATGAAGGCACTGCGTCCGGTCGCATCGACAAGGTAGCGCGCCGTGTACTGCTGTCTGTCGGTCTCGACCCGAACACGTGTCGCATTAATATGAACCGAGCGCACGGTTTCCTCCTGTTGCAAGCTGACGCCCTGGGCAACGGCATTGTCTGCCAGGCTGTGATCAAAGCGGGCACGCTCCACCTGGTACGGCTGGTAGCGCCCGTTGAGTGCGAAGCGTATGGACCGAGCCGTGCCTTCATCGATAAATTCGGCGCCGTCCTTGCGCTGGTAGTCAGACGCTTCAAGCCGTATCCCGAGACGTGCAAACACCGGCGCACTGAAGGGCAGCATGGACTCGCCGATGTGAAACCGCGGGTGACGACCACGCTCGATCATCAGCACTCGATGACCGTGCTGTGCCAGCAGGGTTGCAGCGGTACTGCCGGCCGGCCCGGCACCGGCGACAATCACGTCGAAGTCGGTTACAGGCATCAAATGATTCCGCCGGAGACGTTGAGCACCTCACCGGTCATGTAGGCCGTGTCATCAGAACACAAAAAACCCACGACGGCGGCGATCTCGTCGGCACGGCCACTGCGCTGCATGGGCACAAGCGCTTTTATGGTTTCGGCCGGAATATCGGCGATCATGCCGGTGTCGACAAAACCCGGCGCGACCACGTTGACACAGATACCGCGGCTGGCAACCTCCCTGGCCAGTGAACGGCTGGCGCCGATCACACCGGCCTTTGCCGCGGCGTAGTTGGCCTGGCCACGATTGCCGTGCAGGGCCGCGATGGAGGCAATACTGACAATGCGGCCCCAGCGCTGCCTTATCATCGGCATGAGCAAAGGCCGCGTCACATGAAAGAAACCGTTCAGGCTGGTATCGATCACCTTCTGCCACTGTGAATAGTCCATGCCGGGAAAGGCAGCATCATCCGTGATACCGGCGTTATGCACCACGATGTCCATTGCGCCCTCAGCCTCAAGCAGGCGTTCCAGGCTGGCACGCGTGGCCGCCCAGTCACTGACATCAAAGCCGAGCGCCGTTGCCGTACCGCCCTGCCCCTGTATGGTCTCGACGATCGCCCCGGCAGCCTGCGGATTACTGTGGTAGTGCACCCAGACATGGATGCCATCCGCGGCCAGGCGTCGTGCAATGGCCTGGCCAATGCCGCCACTGCCTCCGGTAATCAGTGCCTTGCGTGTCACGTGGTTTCCCCGGGTAGTTGTGCCAGCATCAGCGTGCCGGCAAAGAACAGCTGTTCATTATAGTAGGCCTCGCCCTCGAAGTGCGCGGCCTCGAGGCTGCCGGCCAGCAGGCGCGCCTGCACAATGCAGTCTGCCGCCACGGGTATATCGACCGCCTCCAGCCGGAATGATTTCACCTTTACAATGCCGGCGACACGCCCTTTCGCTGCGTGCTGCGCCAGACCGAGCAGGAGTCCGCTGGTCTGTGCCAGCAACTCCAGCCCGCCGCGTACCGGAAACAGGCCGTTTTCCAGTAACGGGTTATCTGCCTCGATACGACAGCGGCTGCGTATCTGCCGGGCGTCGTAGTCAAGCACCGCCGAGACCATCCGCATCGGTCGGCGCTGTGGCAGGTACTGATCGATGTCGATGGCCTGCAGATCAACCCTGCCACTCATGGCAACTCCAGTTCGATCGTCCAGCCATCATTGCCCGTCGTGACCGGCAGGCGATGCCTGCCAGGGACCGGGTTACGCAGGGCCTGCAGCAGCGGCAACCCCGCCATCGCCGGGGTTCTGGACGACAGGCCTGCCGGCCCATCCCCGGCGTTGCCTGCATCGACGACAAACGGGCCCGACACGTTCGGCAGTCCCTTTGACGGCGCACCCAGCAGCAACGCAAACGCACAGGCCTGCCAGTCGAACTCCGGCAACAGGTCAGCGGGCATGGGCTCGTCATACACAACCAGCAGGAGACGACCTGCTTGCGTCTGCAACTGACACGCGGCCTCCAGCAGCCCCATGGCGAAGCAATCCTGCAATGCACTCATTGCCTGCATGGACGCCATACTCCCGGTCGCCATGCTCCAGTAGGCAGATGCTGAATTGTGCACCGAGTTATGAAACTGTGTCGGTGACAGCGGCAAAGCCTCACGTGCAATCGCCTGGCAGAGCCTGTCGGTCACCTGCATCTCGCCGGCGGCGGAGACAAAGATGGCCGGCATCTGCAAGTCACCACCACCCTCGGCACAGGCGCGACTCGCGGCCGATATCGCAATGCGTGTCGCCAGGCTGGTACGGCGACGTACCATGGGTGGCAGGATTGCAATATCCAGTGCGCAGTCATCAAGCTGCAACGCGCTGGCCAGCGCCTCGTCGGGTAGACACACACCCGCCCCGAGCACGCCCATAGTCGCGTTTACGGACAACGCGTCAGACATGCACACGTCCCAGCAGCAGCGAGGTATTGTTGCCGCCAAAACCGAAATTGTTGTTCATCGCGACCTTCACCGGGACATTCGCCTCGTAGTCAGCATTGACGCTGAAGTTGAAATCGGGATCCGGCGTCTGCAGGCCACAACAGCCGGGACGCAGGCCATGATGAACACTCAACCAGCTGATGGCCGTCTCCATGCCGCCCGCGGCACCCAGCATATGCCCGGTGAAGCCCTTGGTGGCGCTGCAGGCGACGCCCCCGGGAAACACCCGGCGCATGGCGCGCATCTCCGCGAGATCGTTGAGACGTGTTCCGGTGGCATGCAGGTTCACGTAGTCAACCGCAGCGGGCGAAATGGCAGCCTGCTGCAGCGCCGCCTGCATGGCCAGTACGGCACCCCGGCCGTCGGGATGCGGCGCCGTCATGTGATGGGCGTCTGACGATTCCCCGCAACCCAGCAGGTGCACACAGTCATCCAGGTCGGCACGCGGTCTTTCCAGCAGCAACAGGCCAGCGCCTTCGCCGAGACTGAGACCTGAACGGTCCCGGTCCAGCGGCGTACAGGCCGTCTCAGCCATGATATCGAGGCTCTTGAAGCCATACAGTGTCATCCGGCACAGCGAGTCGACACCGCCGCTGAGCACGGCATCACAGACACCGGCGGCAATCAGGCGTTGCGCGCTGGCCAGTGTCTTGCTGCTGGAGGAACAGGCCGTCGAGATCGCGTAACAGGGACCGCTAAGCTCGAGCGCCTGCTGCAGGCAGTGCGCCGTGGCCACCCAGGCATGCTGCCGGGCGAAATCGAATGACGCCGGGAACTGCCCGGTTTGTTCGCGTTCGTTGTAGGCCTGTTCCGTTTCATAAATGCCGGACGTGCTGGTACCGACGACCACCCCGATGCGGTGGGCACCATAGCGTACCTTTGCCGACTCGACAGCGGCACGGACACCATCCTGCGGATGATCGAGCGCAGCCAGTGCGATTCGCGCATTGCGCGTGTTATACGCTCGCAGTGGTTGCGGTAATTCAGGTATCAGCGCGGCATCGACTTCACCGGTAAAGGCCGGGAAATCGAGATCGAACTGCCGGGCTGCCCGCAGGGCGGTTTGCCCGGACTCAAAGCTGTCCAGCAGACTCTGCATGCCGGGACCACAGGCACTCAGCACCGTGCAGGCGCTGATAGGTAAGGGTGGAATACGGCGGGTCATTGGCTGTGCTATTTGACTGGGCCTTGAGTATCGCTGATGCCCGCACCTTGCCGGCATCAGCGCCGGTTATTATGCCCGTGCAACAACAGCGGGCATAGCAGAAAACCGAGCAGCACGCCGGGCGCTACCGTCCAGGCCAGGGCATGCAGTGCCGGCGTATCCGCGGCGCCGAGACAGGCAAACGAGACAGCGGTGGTCAGTGCAGAGACGCTGATCGCCTGGAAGGTACGCTGCAGATTGCCACCCCCGTTCTCAAAAAAGAAAATGCCGTAATCCGCGCAGATTGCCGTCGCCAGCAACAGGCCGATGAGGTGCAGGATTCCCGGCGACACAGCGAGCAGGCCCCAGAGGCCCAGCATCAGCAGCACGGCTAGCAGTGCCGGTGACAATACCTGCAGGGCCGGGAGGATCGACCGGTAGCGCACTGCCAGCATCAGCAGGATCGCAACGATACCCCAGGCCAGCAGGGTGACCGCCCTTTTCCGGTAGTTCGCAGAGAGCGTATCGAGGCTGTCTTTCTGACTGAAGTAGCGTGCACCCGCGATGCCCTGCAGGGCCGCCACGAGCGCGCCCGGATCATGTCGTGACAGCCAGATGACCGTCATGGTCTGCGCCGGCTCGACCAGCAACTGCTGTGACAGCAACGGCCATAGCGCTGATCCCCCGAGATCGTCTGCCGACAGGAAGGCCTGTGTCGCGCTCGACAGGGGTGGAAACAGGTCTGCGTTCAGGCCGGCCTGCGCCAGTGCCTGATGCCAGCGAGCGCGCACGTCATCGTCCAGTGCCGTATTCCATGCCGCGGCATTGTCCGACTGCAGCCGTTGCGATGCCAGCCAGGGATACACTGCAGCAAAGCCGTCGAGCTTGCCGTCTGCCTGTAATGGCAACAGCAGCCGCTGCACCGCTTCACCGCGCTGCAGGGCCTCCTCCATATCCTTACCGGCCACCAGCACGAAGCGGCCCGGCTCGGCACTGGAAAGTCGTGCACGGATTCGTGAATCATTGTCACGTAACTGTTCCATTTCCATTGACAGCAGGCCCATGTCATCACGCCACTCGACCCGGCCGATGCCCAGCACCACGACCACACTCGCCAGAATAGCCAGCAGCACACGACCGCGACGCCGGTAAGCTGTCTCGAGCAACAAGCCCAGGTCGAGCGACGGCTCAACCCTGACCCGCATGGCAGACAGCAGGTCGGCCAGAAAGTAACGCGTCAGCAGCAGCGCCATGGCAATACCCGCGACCGCAAAGACTGCAAGCTGCTGCAACCCCGGGTAGCCGCTGAGGCTGAGCGCGACGTACCCGATCAGGGTTGTTGCGGCAGCGGTCAGCAGGGCCGGCCAGATGCGTCGTATGGCCTGCTGCCGCTGACTGATGTTTGCACTGCCTGCATGCACCATGCCGTGAATAAAATAATCGATGCACACGCCCGTCAGGGTGGCACCCAGCGCGAGCGTCAGGCCATGCACATAACCGAAGACCCACTGGCTCAGCGACGCGGCGAAGGCCACGGTCACCAACAGCAAGACGCCAAGCAGCAGGACGGCCCGCAACGAGCGGAACACCAACCATGCCAGCAACGCGATCGCCAGCATCGAGAACAGCGCGATGCGATGGACATCCCCGGACACCTGCTCCTTGATGGCGACGGAGAACACCGGGACACCGGTGTACTCGAGACCAAAGGTCGTGCCCTGTTGTGCCTGTAAATCGGTAAACAGCCGTTGCAGTTCACGCTGGAAACCTGCCTGCATATCTGTGTCCAGGCCGGAATGATGCGTCTCGACAAAGAAGGTGGTCGTTTCGGGATCACGTGGCGGGCTATCGGTCTGCATGCCGTGACGTGCGAACACATCCATGCCGAGTAACAGGGGGTCATCGGCCAGCAGGGCCTTGATGCGTTGCGGGTCCGGACCCAGCAAGGCCTGGCGAACGAATACAGCGCGGGCCTGCAGGCCGGCATCACTGAACACATCGCCAATGGCCAGCTGCGGTTGCAGCGAGTACAGCTGCGTTGCATGCGGCGCATAGCGCTGCAGCTGGTCGAGCATCGAAACATCAGACGACAAGCCGGACCAGACCCGGCTGACGGCAGCATGCCCGGACAAGGCCTGCTGCAACGAATCAACCAGGGCGCGAGCAGTCGCTGCATCGGCCCCGGCATGCGTGATACTCACGATATAGCGGCGTGCAAGCTGCCCGGCCTGCTGCTGCCCGACCCTGAAGCCGGCATCAACGGCTGCGCCCGGGAAGAAGAAGTCGCGAATATCCGTGCGCATATCGGTTCGCAGGATGGCGAGTGCCACGATAACCACGGCAAGCAGCAGAAACACCCCGAGTCGCGACTTGTGCAAGCTGCGGATCACTCGTCTGGCCAGGTATCTTCCGGTGCGCGCACCGCAGCGAGTGCAGCATCAGCCTCGCTGCCACTGGCTAGCGGCGTGAACTGCCATTCGGTGAAATCCCCGTCTGCGAATTCCAGCACCAGGCTATCCGGTTGTCGGCCAGCGGCGCCGGACAGTGTCATTGCGGATGGCTGGTCATCGGTAGGGGCGACAGCAGCCAGCCGCAGGGTCCATCGCGTCCTGTCCTGCAGCAACTCTGGTCGGTAGACACGTTGAAGCTGACCGACCCCGCCGCTGCCGTAGAGCAGCATCAGAAACGGTTTCAACAGGGGAACGGCAAACGGCTGCTTCAATACAAGCCGTGTAACGATCTCATTCTGCGCATTGATATGTTGCAGGTGTGTGGCAGTAATCTCGGTGAGCGAACGCTGCGGTTCCCGCTGCGCAATCACCAGCCTGTGTGATGCGATAAAAAGCTCACCCGATGCCTGCCAGGGTTCACTGAGCAGTTGCATGTGACGTGTTTCCCGGTAGGCAAGCTGCTGCGTCTTGTGAATCTGCAGGCGTGTCAGCAGAGTGTCGAGTGTCTCGTCAGCTGCATGAACCAGCGACGACACCGGTACGAGGAACGACAACCACCACAGGTACCCGGCCAGCCGGAAGGATCGGCTGTTAGCTGCTCGACAGCTTGTCCTGCTCGCGATTTTCCACATCGTCCCAGAACCTGTAAAAGTTGAACCAGTTATAGGGGTGCTGCCGGGCCTTTTCTGCCAGCAGGTCGGCATAGCATTGCGCATAGTGCTGCGCCTGTTGTTCGCGCTGGCCACGCGCAAGGTGAATTTCATCGGCCAACCTGACAGCACTGACATCATAGACGCGATCACCCGTACGCACACCGAAGAAACAGTACACCGGGCAGTGCAGGATGGCTGCAAGGTAATAGGGCCCTGCCGGCAGGCGGGTCGGCCGGCCGAGAAACTCGACCGGCAGGTTTTTCTCGCCGATCCCGGTGCGGTCGCCCAGGATGGCAAGCACCCCGCCGGCCTCGATGACGTCGCGCATCTGGAACACGGCATGGTCATGCGCAGGATCGATCACCTTGTCGACCAGGGCCGGGTTAATGGCATCCAGCGCCTGGCGGATTCGGGTCGACCCGGCGTGGTAGGCAACGATGTGCACATCGATGTTGGCCTTTTCATGCACCAGCAAGCGGCTTGCCTCGAAACTGCCCAGGTGCGAACCGAGCAGTATGAATCCCTGGCCCTCGCGCTGCATGGCCTGCAGCTGTTCGCGGCCCTGTGACCTCACCGTAAACGGCTCCACGTCGCCCGCCAGCAACGTCACCCGGTCGACCAGGCACTCGGCAAAACACAGCAACTGGCGGTAACAGTCGCGCCAGCCCGCGCTGCCCTTGACTCGTGTGAAATATTCAAGGCTGGCGCGCCGCGCCGCCCGTCCGGTCAGCAGGAAATACAACACGATCGGGTGCAGCAACAGCCTGACAAGCCAGCGCTGCCGGCCCCGGCAGAGCCACACCATGAGCGCAATCGTCCATGAACTGCCGCGCTCGCGGGCTGCCATCCATTCGCTCACGAACGCCGCGCCCGTGTTGCACGCAGCACCCAGCGCAGCGGTGCCTGCAGCATGAGCCAGCCATGCACACACACATTGATGACGTTGTCGCGCACCATGCGGAAGTGCGATACACCGCCCCCCTCTGCAGACAGGTAGCGCACCCGTGTCGTGACACTGACAATCGGGATCCCGGCCCAGCTGGCACGCACCAGCACTTCCGGGTCATAGATCATGCGCTTGCTGATTCGGCCGAGCGACAGAATCGCTGCCAGCGGATAGATCCTGAAGCCGCACATCGCGTCCGGCAGTGACAGCGAACCCGCCTCGATGGCCGTTACCAGGGTGGTCAGTTTGCGACCATGCCGGCGCACCGCGGGTATATCCGTGCCGAACACCGGACTGCCTGCAATCAGTGCCTGCGGATTTTCCTGTGTGCGGACAAGGAACTGCGGAATGTCATCCAGATTATGTTGCCCGTCGGCATCGACCTGCAGGGCATGCGTGAAACCGTTCTCCTGCGCCAGCTGTTGACCCGCCTGCACGGCGGCGCCCTTGCCCGAGTTCCGCGGCAGCCGCTTCAGGTAAACATGCGCAGCGGGGTCAGCCGCGAGTCGCCCGGCAATCGAACGCGTGTCATCGGTACTGCCGTCATCGACGATGATGACGGTGTCAAGATAGGCCTGGACACGCGAGACAACACGTTCCAGCGTCATCGGGTTGTTGTAAACCGGGATCAGCCCGCAGACACGTATCGGCCCATCCTGCCGGGGCACACCGGCCATCACCGGACCGTGACGACGCCACGTGCAGCAACCTGCTGGTCACAACTCAGCGTGAAGCGCACCGTGCTGTCCGGGGACCTGACAAGGCGAATACCGATGCTGCTCCCCGGTGTTATCTGGCGCAGGAATTTCAGCGCCGTTCCGCCCGTGAGCCGTGCGGGCCACTCCGGCAGCTGGCGTAACACGGCATCGAGCAGGCCGAGTTGTGCCACCGCGGGTAATACCGGTCGCCCCGGAAAATGACCATCCAGGCAGGGATTATCCGCATCCAGTTGACAGCAACACGAGGCCTCAAGGCCATCTGCTGACTGCTGCAGGTCACTAAGCGTGAACACAGGCCCGCTCATCGACAGCAAACAGGGCCTGCACGGCAGCCACTGAGAGTTTGCCGCGTGCACTCCTGGGCAGGTGTTCGACAAAGACAATGCGGCGCGGCACTTCGACACCCTCGAGACGATCACGCAGGCGTGTCCGCAGGGAACGCACCGAGGTCCCGGCCTGGTCATGCGCAACAACCGCGGCGCAGATCTCTACATCACGCACCCGCCCGGGGGCCGGCATGGCGATGACCGCGGCGTCCAGAACACCGTGACAATCCAGCAGGCTCGACTCCACGCGTGTCAGCGATACACGCCTTCCGGCCACCTTGACGATGGCGTCCGCGCGTCCCTGCAGGTAAAAACGACCATCGGACAACAGCTCAACCCTGTCGCCGCTGTGAACCGGCGTTGCCGCTCCCGCACCGGTATACGGTGAACACACCTGCAGCACGCCCTGCGCCACCGCCAGGCTCACCTGCGGTAACGCTGACCAGCCAGGCCCTGTCAATTGCCGGCGTGAGGCGATCACACCGGTTTCGGTTGAACCGTATATCTCGAGCAGGTCGGCCCCGGTCTGCTGTTGCCACTCACGCGCCAGCGTGGCGGGCATGGGTGCCGCAGAGGAGACACAGTGCACCCCGCGCAGGTCCGTCTTGTCCTG
Source organism: uncultured Gammaproteobacteria bacterium (assembly GCA_905479705.1). Lineage (GTDB taxonomy): Bacteria > Pseudomonadota > Gammaproteobacteria > UBA9214 > UBA9214 > UBA9214. Next base: position 1,586 of record CAJQNP010000324.1, on the reverse strand, counting down.
CAACATCGCCTGGTACTGTGCGGGCACACTGATCAATGTCTTGGCGCCACTGCTGCGCACGGCATGCAGAATATCAAGCGGGTATAGCGGTACTTCATCGATCCATGCCACACCGAGAAACCAGGGCAGCAGTATCGAGAACGTCAGACCGTACAGGTGTTGCGGCGGAACCGTCGCCACGACGGCAGCGTTCGGCCAGGCAAACTGCCTGCAGAGTGCCTGTGCCTCGTCACACAGGCTTGCCATGGTCTTGTCGACCCTGACCGGTTCCCCTGCCGAGCCGGAGGTGAATATTCTTAATGCCTCGAAGTCGCCCGGCAGCTCGACTGTCCAGCTGCCGTGCCCGGCAATCCTGTCGGCAGCATGCAATGACGCTTCCCAGTCGCGGTCACATTCGCAGGCAATCGCAAACCGATTTCTGAGCTGCTGCAGTGTTTCCGGGCGCTGATTGGCGGGCAGCACCACAGCGTGACCCGACAGCCAGGATGCCAGCAAGGCCACGCTGAATGCATAGCGCCCCGATGTCGTGATCAGCACCTCCCCCGGCTGCGACAACGCCGTCATCTGGCGTTGCACATCCTGGCGAAACTGCGCCATGGATATTGCACGTTCGCCGACAAAGGCAAGCGCCGAGCTATCGCTTGATGTAAAGCTGATCGAATAATGGCTGTGACTAGGGTGTGTCATTTTGCTTGTTCAGGTTAAATACGGCAGGTGCATTCATCATAATATTTCCGAGCGCCGCAGTGATGGATGCGTGTCCCATATCCGGAAACCGGTAACGGCGCCAGAGGGCCTCGCCGATGAGCAGCGCGGCTATCAGCAGGTAAACAAGCAGCCCATTGTATAGCACCCACAGGACATCGTCCCCACGCAGTGCCAGCCAGGCCGTTAGCACCACATTGACCGCAAAGAATCCGCTCCACATCACTGTCAGACGCCTGCAATAGACCACAACGGCCTGCGGCAGTTCAGGCCGTTCCAGCCGGGCAAAGCGCTCGATCAGCGGCACCGAGCCAAGACTTGTGCTGAACATGTAGAACAACCCGGCATGGATCAGCGGCGGCAACAATTTCGGGATCGCGGCCACATCGAACAGCAACAGCACGAGCAGGACTGACAGGACTGCAACGCCCGACCAGACCAGCCGGTGACGCTGGTATCGCAACCGCCAGGCAAGCACTGCCAGCAGCAGCACGGCACCGGCTGCTGCGGCCTGATGTCTCAGCAGGAAAAAGATTATCAGCGGGTATGCGAGAAACAACAGGCCTGCCAGGAAAACCCTTGCCCGGTGGCCTGGCATACAGAAATGCTAGCGGGTGCGGTTTTCGGAAATGAATGCAGCGAGCGCGTTCAGCGATGAGAATATTTCAGCGTTGCGCTCATCTTCGGCCTTGATCTTGATGCCGTACTGCCTGTCGATGATCACCGACAATTCCAGCGCGTCAATGGAGTCGAGTCCCAGCCCGTCGCGAAACAGCGGTGCTGCTTCATCAATGTCATCGGGGGATATATCTTCCAGGTTCAGCTCGTCCACCAGCAAGGCCTTCAACTCCTGTTTCACAACCACTCCCTTCGAATCTCAA
>CAJQNP010000323.1 GCA_905479705.1 uncultured Gammaproteobacteria bacterium | reverse complement strand
CTCTCGGCAACACGTTGCAGGTAGGTCTGCAAGACACCGGCACCGGTGAGGAACAGGGTGATGAACACCATGGAGACCGTCATCAGCCAGAATGACCACATCTCCAGCACCTGTGACTTGTTGCTGTTTGCCGCCTCGCGTCCACGCAGCATGGGCATGGCATAGGAGATAATGGTCAGCACAATCATCACGTAGGCCCCGTAGAAGGCCATATGGCCATGTGCCGCGGTGATCTGGGTACCGTGAGTATAGTAGTTGATCGGCGCCAGGGTATGCATGAAGCCCCACACGCCGGCACCGAGGAAGGCCATCACGGCCGTGCCGAGTGCCCACAGGGTGGCCACCTGGTTGGGGTGATTGCGCCGCCGGCGGTTGACCATATTGAAGGCGAACACGGTCATCATGAAGAACGGCAGCGGTTCCAGGGCGGAGAACACCGAACCCCACCATTGCCAGTACTCCGGCGTACCGATCCAGTAGAAGTGGTGGCCGGTACCGATGATGCCGGTAACCAGTGCCAGCGCAATGATCACGTACAGCCACTTCTCGATCACCTCGCGGTCCACGCCGGTTACCTTGATCAGCACAAAGGCGAGGATGGCACCGAGGATCAGTTCCCAGACACCCTCGACCCAGAGGTGCACCACCCACCACCAGTAGTACTTGTCCAGCACCAGGTTGTCCGGCACGTAAAAGGCGAACAGAAAGAACACCGCGAGACCCAGCAGTCCCAGCAGCAGCACCAGGTTGACCACGGTCTTGCGACCCTTCAGTACTGTCATGCCGACGTTGAACAGGAAGCCCAGCGCCACGATGACGATACCGATCTTGGTGATGGTCGGTTGCTCGAGGAACTCGCGACCCATGGTCGGCAGCAGGTCGTTCATGGTGATCTCGGCGAGCGTCGCATAGGGCACCAGCAGGTAGCCTGCGACCGTTGCGCCTGCCGCGACAAAGAAGACCCAGAACAACAGCCTGGCCAGCCACGGTGCATACAGCTCGGTTTCCGCCTCTTCCGGCACGAGGTAGTAGGTCGCCCCCATGAAGCCGAACAGCAGCCACACAATCAATGTATTGGTATGCACCATACGCGCGACATTGAACGGTATCTCGGGAAACAGGAAGTCACCGACGACGTATTGCAGCCCGATAATCAGGCCAAACAGTATCTGCGCCACGAACAGGATAATGGCCGCGATGAAATAGGGCTTGGCAACGGCTTGTGATTGATATTGCATGAAAGTCTCTCCCCTTAACCCTGGACGTTGGGCGGCCAGCCGGCCGTGTCGATTTCAGATGCGTATTTCAGGAACTCCGCCAGCGCATTCAGGTCCTCGTCACTGAGGTTGAACTGCGGCATGCTGCGCCGGCCGGGGATCCCTTCAACCGGGCGACTCTTGATAAAGCCGATAATGGCTTCCTTGCTGTTGCCAAAGCGGGTATAGACGTTGCCCAGCTCCGGTGCAAAATAGGCGCCCTCGCCCAGCAGGGTGTGGCAACCGACGCAGTCGTTCTCTTCCCAGACCAGCTTTCCGCGCGCCACCTCCGGCGTGATCGCCTCGCGGTTATCGCGTTCCGGCAGCGCCCGCGTGGTGTCGAAGGTCAGCACCAGGAACAGCAGGAAGAAAAACACCGTCCCGCCATAGAAAATATTGCGTGCCATTGATTTTGTGAATGTGCCACTCATGAGTCGACTCCTCCCTCGACAGCGAAATTGCAACAGATGGTATGACCAGTGGTCGTGCCCGGCCTTAACCTGCGTTAAGTGACAAGCGACTCGCCGCCTGCTGTGCGGCGATATCACCGGCGCGCCAGATCAGGACATGGACGGTACCCGCGCGGTCATGCGATTCGCAGAGAAACCCCTGCTGTGCCAGCAGCGGGTACAGCAGGACCGGATCGCGGTGGCTCAGCAGGTGCAGATATTCCCCTGACCCCAGGCCATCCAGCGCAGCCAGCGCACGCAGCAGGGGCTCCGGCAGCTCCAGTCCGCGCACATCCAGCAACTGTTCAGCACTCATCCGCTACGCATAATCACTTGCCCCCGCGTGCGGTTACACTGGCAAAGCCCGATCACAATGACCTTGACCTGTGTTAGACAGCCGCGTGATGCAGCCATCCAGCTGATTTAGTAAGCTGGCGGCATGACTACCAGTAAAATCTTGCCGGGGGAACTGCGCAGGCACCCGCTGTTCGGGGGCCTGGATGATGACCAGCTGGCACGCCTGCTGCAGACGGCCAACATCATCCGCCTGGATGAAAACCAGCAGCTGTTTCAATGCCAGCAGCAGGCCCGGCAGTTCTTCATGGTGCGCAGCGGCACCATCCGGCTCTATCTGTCGGCACCGGACGGTACCGAGAAGGTGATTCACCTGATCACTGCCGGCGAGACCTTTGCGGAGGCCATTACCTTCATGGAAGGCCAGGTCTATCCGGTGAATGCCAGCGCACTGGATCCCTGCGAGGTGCTGGCCTTTTCCAATGACACCTTCCGTGCCATCCTGCGGGACTCGACCGACACCTGTTTCAGGCTGATGGCAGACATGAGCACCTGGCTGAAGCGACAGCTGGCAGACATCGATGCGCTGACATTGCAAAATGCCACACTGCGATTTACCAACTACCTGCTGCACCAGGCACCCGCTGGCGCAGATGGCGAGGTCACGATTGCGCTCGGGGCCCCGAAGCACGTCATTGCCTCGCGACTGTCCATCCAGCCCGAGTCCCTGTCGCGCATCCTGCGCAACCTGCAGCGCGAGGGGCATATCACGGTCGAGGACAACCTGATTCATATCAAGGACATCAGCGCACTGGGCTGACAGACGGGGCAGGGGCTGCAGTGCGGCCGCTGCCCCCGCCGCTTGATGCAGGTCAGCGACAAACACGAACACAGCGACTATAAGTAGGGTGTATGAGTGCGTCCGCATCCAGACTACCCGGTGGCTGCCGGCATCCCGAGTGGCAGACCTACTGGGAGCATATCTATGCCGACAGGGATCCGGCCGAGGTCAGCTGGTACCAGGCGCATCCGGAACATTCGCTGTCACTGATCGATGACACCGGCATCGGCAGCACTGCCCGCATCATCGATGTTGGTGGCGGCGCATCCACGCTGGTGGATCACCTGCTGGGCGCCGGCTACCGCAACCTCACCGTGCTGGATATTGCCGCGATCTCTATCGAGCGCGCCAGGCTGCGTCTCGGCGAGCGTGCCAGTCAGGTCAACTGGCTAGTGGGTGATGTCACGAACTTCACAACCGCGCAACCCTTTGATGTCTGGCATGACCGCGCCGTGTTTCATTTCCTGACAAATGCACAGGACCGCGCCTTTTACGTGGAGTCCATGCGCAACGCCCTGACGCCGAACGGACAGGCCATTATCGCCACCTTTTCCGACAGCGGACCCAGCCAGTGCAGCGGCCTTGAGGTCGTGCGCTACAACCCTGCAGCGCTGTCGAACACACTGGGTCCCTGTTTCCACCTGGTCGAGACACTCACCGAGGAACACCACACCCCCTATGGCGGCCTGCAGGAATTCATCTACTGCCGCTTTTGCCGCAACAGCGAACCCGCAACCGGGTTGTGACTGCAACGGACATGAATCGTGACCCTGCCCGGATCCGGGCAGGCGTCTGCCCGCAGGGCCGGATTCATTCGGCCAGCACACCCCGGTCGAATAATTTCGACCCCACAGGGTTGATAATCCAGCCTGGCGGCCGGGTAAATCCGCCTCAACAATCCCCGGGGGGCTAAATCATTGGAGGTATCCGCGACACAATGATTACAATAGGCGCCCCGAACAGCAGGCATGTCCCGGGACACGGGACCACAGCAGATGCGCAGAAAACTGAAGAAAAAATTCCGGGCGAAACTGACTCGCTGGCTGTATGCCAATTGTCTGCTGAACCGCAAGGAGCAGGAAAGGCTCGGGCGCCTGCAATTTTTCTACAATGCCTTCAAGGCGCTGTCGTTCAACGGCATCGACGGCGACTACGCGGAGTTCGGTTGTTACGGCGGCAACACCTTTGCGCACGCCTGGCGCGAGTCACGCTATCATAAGCACGCGGCGCGACTCTGGGCATTCGACTCCTTCCAGGGACTGCCAGTGGCCGAGGGTGACAAGGATGTACATCCCGAGTGGGTTGCCGGCAGCATGGCGATCTCCATCGAGAAGTTCCATGACACCTGCGCTGCAAACGACATCCCGCGTGACGCCTACACGGTGGTACCCGGTTTTTACGAAGACACCCTGAAAGACACCACGCCTGGCGCCCGGCCGGGCAACATTGCACTGGCCTACATAGACTGCGACCTGTATTCCAGCACGCGCACGGTACTCGAGTTCCTCATGCCACGTCTCAAGCATGGCATGATCATCGCGTTTGATGACTATTTCTGCTGGTCAGCAACGCAAGTCTCCGGCGAACGCCAGGCCATGCTGGAATTCTTCCACAACAATCCCGACTGGGAACTGCTGCCCTACATGCCGTTCAGCTGGGGCGGCCAGTCCTTTGTTGTCGAGAGTCGACGCATCTCGGGTAGCAGCATCTAGCCACCAGCCCATGCGGTTGAACGACCTGCCGCCTTTCCGCGGGTGCAGGAAAACCACCCCGGCCTGGACTACACTGGAACGACCGGAGTGATACAACACCCGGTATTCCCGGTATCGACAAGGAGAGCTTACATGCACAGATTGATTCATGCCCTGCACGCGCTGCTGGCACTGGGGATGGCCGGCACGGCGCTGGCCGGTGATACCGTTGGACTGCCGGCACCCACCGACGCCGCGGCAGGCGCCTTCCCGGAACGCAGCCACTTTTCACCCTATGCAGGCCGCAACTTTCCGACCCGGGTCTTCTGGGGAGACACCCACCTGCACACCGGCATGTCGTTTGATGCAGGTTCCTTCGGCGCACGTCTCGGCCCCGAGGACGCCTACCAGTTCGCGCGCGGTGAAGAGGTCACCTCTTCCACCGGCTTGCAGGTCAAGCTGTCGCGCCCGCTCGACTTCCTGGTGGTGGCCGATCACTCCGACAACATGGGCTTTTTCCCGCGGCTCAATTCCGGCGATCCCGAGATGCTGGCAGACCCCGATGGCAAACGCTGGTACGACATGATCCAGACCGGCGGGCAGACCAGTGTCGCGGCTGCCATCGAGATCATCGAGGCGTTTTCACAGGGCACCTTCCCGGACGCCCTGGCCTCGCCACCGGGCAGCCAGGCCTATCGTTCGGCCTGGGAAGAGACCATTGAGGCCGCGGACAAGTACAACGACCCGGGTCAATTCACGGCCTTTATCGGTTATGAATGGACCTCCAACACCGGCGGTAACAACCTGCACCGCGTGGTGGTGTACCGCGACGACGCCATCAAGGCCGGAGTCAACGAACCCTACACCACGCTCAGGCCGGCCGGCAGCGACAACCCGCGCGACCTGTGGAAGTGGATGGACGCGTACCAGGACAAGACCGGCGGCCAGCTGCTTGCCATTGCCCACAACGGCAACCTGAGCAACGGCATCATGTTCCCGGTGGTCGATTCCTTCAGCGGCAAAGAACTCGATCGTGCCTACGCAGAGACGCGCATGAAATGGGAACCGTTGTACGAGGCAACCCAGATCAAGGGTGACGGTGAAACCCACCCGTTGCTGTCAGCCGATGACGAATTCGCCGATTACGAGACCTGGGACCAGGGCAACCTCGACCTCAGCGTCGTCAAGCAGGACGACATGCTGCAGTACGAGTATGCGCGCAGCGCGCTGCAGACCGGTCTGCAACTCGAGCAACAGCTCGGCATCAACCCGTACCAGTTCGGCATGATCGGTTCCACCGACAGTCATACCGGGCTCGCCACGGCGGAAGAGGAAAACTTCTTTGGCAAGCACTCGGGCACCGAGCCGGGTCCGGAACGCTACAAGCACCCCATGGGTCAGACCAGCAACGGCACCTACGAGAGCTGGGACATGGTGTCCTCGGGCCTCGCCGCGGTGTGGGCGCGCGAGAACACGCGCGAGGCGCTGTTCGATGCCATGAGACGCAAGGAAACCTATGCCACCACCGGACCGCGTATGCTGGTGCGCTTCTTTGGCGGCTGGGAATTCACGGACGAGGATGCCATGAGCCGGCTGCCGGGAAGCATTGGCTACCGCAAGGGCGTCCCCATGGGTGGCAAGCTGCCAGCGCCGGCAAAGGGCAAAACGGCACCGACCTTCCTGGTGGCGGCACTGAAGGACCCGCTCTCCGGCAATCTCGATCGCATCCAGATCGTCAAGGGCTGGGTCGACAACAACGGCAAGCGCCACGAGAAGGTCTACGATGTGGCGTGGTCCGGTGAGCGCCAGCCCGCTGCCAACGGCAAACTGCCCGCGGTCGGCAACACCGTGGATATTGTAAATGCCACATGGTCCAACAGCATCGGCGCAACCGAGTTGATCGCGACATGGGTTGACCCCGATTTTGATCCGGCACTTTCAGCCGTCTACTACGCCCGCGTGCTGGAGATCCCGACACCGCGCTGGACGGCCTACGAGGCAAAACGTTTCGGCATTGATATGCCTGCAGCGGCCGAAATGGTCACGCAGGAACGCGCCTATACCTCTCCAATCTGGTACACGCCGGGGTAATCTGCGGGCGCTGATGGTCGAATGGATTCGACCCTGCAAAACCCTGCGGGAAACAGGACATGGTCAGCGTAGCGGCACCAGCAGGACCCTGCAGGGCCGTATTCATACGGCCACCGGCCGCTGACGGTCGAGTGGATTCGCCCCTGTGATCCCGGTGAAAGTCGGGCACGCTCACCACCCGGTTGACCCAGATCAGTTTCCGCTGCAATGACATTGGTTAGACTGTCTGCTGAGTCCTGCTGTTGATTCGATTCTCATGTCGCCAAACGTTATCGCGAAATCCCTGCTTGCCATCCTGCTCGCCATCGCGACATACACTGTCATGGCCGGGCAACCCTGCAGCCCCTTTGAAGGGGGCCGGGTGGATGCCGAGATTCTGCGACTCATGCGCGAGGCCGCCAGCGAGGGTCGCCTCTACCGGGTCGATCCGGACAACTCGCGGGTCGGATTCTGTGTCAGGCACTTCCCCGGCCAGGAGTTTCGCGGCGAATTCAGCAACATCGTGGGTGGACTGGCATTCCCGCCGGCGCTTGCCGAGGATGGCCAGGCGCTGTTACTCATTCACACGGCCAGCCTGTCATCGGAAAACACGGGGCTGCTGCCACTGGTGACCGGGCATGACTTCATGGATACCAGCAACTACCCCGAGATCCTGTTCGTGGGACACACCGCTCACTGGCAAACCCGCTCACAGGGTCATATCCACGGTGAGCTGACCATGCGCGGCGTGAAACAACCGGTCACCTTTGAACTTGCCGTGCGTGCGCTGGATATGCAGGACGACGACCGTCCCGCACGCATATTGCTGAGAGGCAGAAGCGAGGTTCAGCGAACCGATTTCGATATGCGCAGTTACCGCCTGTTTGTCAGTGAAACGGTGCGCCTGTGCATGAATGTTGAGCTGATTCGCTGGGAATAATCCAGGCAGGGAGAACAGGTCTAGCCTGTGCGTTAAGAGTTTTTTTCATGACTACTCCTCGCACTTCGGCAACTGACATGCAGTTGCCGTTTTTTTTTGAGCCTGTCAGGACAGGTATTGCCGGTACAGGGTATGCATCCGCACCAGGTCCGGTAAGCTCTTCGCCCCCATCTTTTTCATGACCCGGGATCGATGCACCTCGACGGTGCGCTCGCAGACACCCAGCTCTTCTGCCAGTTTCCGGTTGGACATGCCGCTCACCACACTCTGTATGACCTGCTGCTCACGTTCGGTGAGGGTGGCATAGCGCTGTTCAATATCGGCGAGTTTCTTGCGTAGCTGCTGGCCTTCATCCGCGCAGACAAATGCCTCGCCGACACTCTTGAGCAAATCATCATTGCTGAAGGGTTTCTCGAGAAAGTTAATGGCACCGCCCTTGATGGCCCTGACGGACATGGGCACATCGGCATGTCCGGAGATAAAGACGATCGGCAGTGTAATATGTCGTTTGTGCAGCTCGACCTGCAGGTCCAGTCCGGACATACCGGCCATGCGCTGGTCAAGCAGCATGATGCCTTCCGGTTCGGCGTCCGCCTGCTCAAGAAAATCCTCGGCGCTGGAGAACGCCTTCACCCGGTAACCGGACGCCTGCAAGAATATCGTCAGCGCATGCGAAACGGCATGATCATCATCCACCAGGTAGACAGTTCGCGTCCCTTTCATCGTCTTGTTCATCCTCTCAGGCAGTATCACAGGCATCTCCGGCAGGCCAATACAGAACATCGCGCCTTGCGATCGACAACCCCATAACCATGATGGGCGTCGACCGCATGGAAAAGAACAGACACATCGACGCTGATGAAAAAATCGAGCACATCCGTAACAATACTTACTTCTGCTGGCAATTCTATTCCATAAATCCGGCATTGCCCATACCGTGGAACACCGAAACATCCACCGGGCACCCTCATCCCCCGGAACACCGCTCAACTGTAGGTAGATCCCACAATTTACGCACTCCTGCGGGGTACTAGAATTGTAAGGTGCGCCCTTTATTCCACTGCAGTTTTAAAGGGATATAGCGAGACACTGGATGATACGGAGGGAGTTATGGGAAACATTGCTTACCACCTGCATCAGAATCCGCAACATCATGTAGAAATCATACTACATATCGACGAAACACTCGGTGAATCCAGACGCGGTGATCTCGTGGATGCGCTGGAGGAGATGGACGGCATCAAGTCTGCAGAATTCTGCCCGCTGCGTTATCACCTGATGCTGGTCAATTACGACAGGGACGTGCTCAGTTCACAGGAAGTGCTGACCGGGGTTGTTTCCCAAAATATACATGCGGAACTGATCGGCCCGGTTTAAACC
>CAJQNP010000322.1 GCA_905479705.1 uncultured Gammaproteobacteria bacterium | reverse complement strand
AGCGGCCGATGGCCGAGATCAACGTCGTGCCCTACATCGACGTCATGCTGGTGATGCTGGTGATCTTCATGGTGACGGCACCCTTGCTGACCCAGGGCGTGCAGGTCGAGTTGCCTACAGCGGACGCCGAGCCTATCGATGACAAGGACCAGGAGCCGCTGGTGGTCAATGTCGATGCCGCGGGCAACCTCTACCTGAACGTGGGCGAATCACCGGATACGCCGCTGGACGGGGAGGCGCTGGCAAACAACGTGGCCGCCGTGCTGCGCCGTCAGCCCGGCAAGTCGGTGCTGGTGCGTGGCGATCATTCTGTTGATTACGGCACGGTGGTGTCCGCCATGGTGTTGCTGCAATCGGCCGGGGTGCCGAATGTCGGACTGGTCACCGACCCGCCGGAGCAATAATCATCCATGTGGCAGGCCATACGCGAGAATCCCCGTGCCGTTTTTTACGCGGTACTCATGCACCTTGTGCTGCTGGTGTTGCTCGTGTTCAGCCTTGACTGGACGCCCAAGGCGATCAAGCCGGGCCAGAATATACCCATCCAGGCCGAGCTGGTTGACTCGTCGAAACTGAAGGCCATCGAGGAAAAGAAAAAGGCCGAGCAGAAAAAGGTCGAACAGGAAAAACTGCGCAAGCTGGAGCAGGAGAAGAAGAAAAAGGCCGAGGCAGCAGCCAGCAAGAAGGCCGAGATTGAGGCCAAGAAGAAGGCCGAGGTCGAGCGCAAGAAGAAGGCCGACCTGGCCGCGAAGCAGAAGGCCGAGGAAAAGAAGAAGGCCGAACAGGCCAGGAAAAAGAAGACCGAGGCAGAACGCAAGAAGAAGGCCGAGGCTGAGGCCAGAAAGAAAGCGGAAGCGGATGCCAGAAAGAAGGCAGAAGCCGACAAGCAGCGCAAGGCCGAACAGGCGGCAAAGGAGCAGGCGGCAGCCGAGGCGCGGCAGCGCGAGGCAGAGCAGGCGATGCAGGCGCAGATTGCCGAGGAGCAGGCGCAGGCGGCCGCCACGCATGCGCTGTCGCAATATATTCCGTACATACAGCAGAAGATCCAGCGCAACTGGATCCGCCCGGCGGGCAGTCCCCCGGGGATGAGTTGCCTGATCCTGGTGAAATTAATTCCGGGTGGCGAGGTGGTTGATGCTAGAGTCGTGCGCAGCAGCGGTGACGCGCTGTTTGACCGGTCTGTCGAGACGGCCGTGCTGAAGGCGTCGCCCCTGCCGTTGCCCGAAGATCCGGCGATGTTTAAGTATTTTCGCGAAATCAATTTCAATTTTAACCCTGACAACTAGGACCCCGTGTGTTCATGACCAGACTCGCAAGATTGTTGATTTTTGTAAGCAGCGTATTCATTGCTGTCCCTGCACAGGCGGCGCTCACCATCGAGATTACCCAGGGCATCGAGGGTGCCGTACCGATCGCGGTGGTTCCGTTTGGCTGGGGCGGGCAGACGGCAGCACCGGAAAATATCGCGGCCATTATTTCGGCCGACCTGAACCGCAGCGGACGTTTCGAACCGCTGGCGGACCGTGACCTCGTGTCACACCCGACGTCGGCCGACCAGGTGAAGTTCCAGAACTGGCGCATGCTCAATGTCGATAACCTGGTGATCGGCAAGCTCGTCGAGTCGTCACCCGGGCAATATTCGGTGAGCTTCGAGCTGTTTGATGTGTTTCGTGGCAAGCGGATGACCGGCTCGACCTTTCCTGCGCCGGCACGTGACCTGCGGCGTGTCGCTCACCACATCAGCGATGTGATTTACGAGACCCTGACCGGGGAACGCGGCGCGTTCAATACGCGCATTGCCTACGTCACGAGCAGCGGCAGCACCAAGAACAAGACCTACACGCTGCTGGTTGCGGATTCGGACGGTTATAGCCCGCAGACCATCCTGACCTCGAAACACCCGTTGATGTCGCCGTCATGGTCACCGGATGCGCGCCAGGTGGCCTACGTCTCGTTCGAGAACAAGGTCTCGGAGATCTACATCCAGGACGTGGCGACCGGTTCGCGCCGCAAGCTGGCCGCTTTCAAAGGCATCAACGGCGCACCGACCTGGTCGCCCGACGGCCGCAAGCTGGCACTGACCCTGTCGCGTGACGGCAATCCCGAGATCTATGTCATGGATATCAATGGCGGGGCCCTGAAGCGCATTACCAACAGCGCCGCGATTGACACCGAACCGGTGTGGACACCGGATGGCCGCTCTATCATCTTTACCTCGGACCGCGGCGGTTCGGCCCAGATCTACAAGGTGTCGGCCAGCGGCGGCGCGGCACAGCGGCTTACTTTTGACGGTAAATACAATGCCGGGGCGGATGTATCGCCGGATGGTCGTAAAATTGCTATGGTTCACGGCGAGGGTGGACGCTACCGCATCGCAGTTATGGAGCTGGACTCCGGGCTGCTGCGAGTCCTGACCGACGGGCGCCAGGATGAGTCGCCCAGTTTTTCACCGAATGGCAGCATGATTATCTATGCGACCGGCGCCGGCAACCGCGAGGTATTGTCTGCGGTCTCGGTCGACGGTCGTTTCAAGCAACGCCTGACACTGCAGGCGGGCAACGTGCGTGAACCCGTGTGGTCGCCGTTCGACAAGTAACGATTTTTTTATTAATGCGTAATCAAACAGCAAGGCTGGGAGCAAGACTATGAAGATGACATTAGGCGGTTTTATCGTGCTGGTAATGGTGGCTATCACCGCGGGTTGCAGTTCCAAGGGCGATACCAAGGATGGCGACGTGGCCATCGAGGATCGTGGCGCTGAAGGCGCGGATGGCGCGGTTGCCAGTGGCGCCGCGGACGGTTCGGACTTTTCAAGCTATTCACTGAACGATCCCAACAGCCCCCTGTCACGTCGCGTGATCTATTTTGAATATGACAGCGCCGAGATCACCGATGCCGACCAGGAACTGCTGACGCAGCATGCCGGTTTCCTGGTCGCGAATCCCGGGCAGCACATCACGCTGGAAGGCAATACCGACGAGCGCGGTTCCCGCGAGTACAACATCGCACTGGGCGATCGCCGTGCCCTGTCCGTGCAGCGCATCCTGGAACTGAACGGTGTCGCCCCGGACCAGATCACCATCGTCAGCTACGGTGAGGAGAAGCCGGCCGCGGAAGGCGGCAGCGAGGCAGCCTGGCGGCTCAACCGCCGTGTGGAACTGGTGTACTAGGCAACGCTCATGACAGGTCTTTGTAAACGACAGGTGCTTGCCCTCTGGCTGGGCGGGGCTGCGATCATGGCGTCGCCCGTGCTGCTGGCCGACAAGGCCACCGATGCCCGGCTCGACAGTATCGAGCGCAAGCTGGACTCGCGCGGGCTGATGGATATGCTCAGCCGCGTTGAAAAAATGCAGCAGGAAATCCAGCGCCTGCGGGGTGATATTGAAGTGCAGGCGCATACGCTGAACGAGATCCAGCGGCGCTCCCGTGAGCAGTACCTGGATATTGACCGGCGCCTGCAGCAGCTCGAGTCCGGCCAGGGCGGGGCACCGTCTGCAAGCGCACCCGCGCTTGCACCGGTACCCGGCATGCAGACCGATTCGATGCCGCCGCCCGTGACCACGACACCTCCGCCGGTCCAGACAACGCAGCCGCCCGTGCAGTCGACACCGCCGGCCATGCAGGCCAGTGAGCGTGCCGATTATGACCAGGCACTCGCCATCCTTCGGGAAGGCCGCTATGACGAGGCCGCACAGGCCTTCGACCGGTTCCTGGGAAGCTACCCGGGGAGCAGCTATGCAGACAATGCAAGCTACTGGCTGGGTGAGACCTACTACGTCACGCGTGACTTCGACCGTGCGCTGGCCACGTTCAAGGGACTGACCGAACGCTACCCGAACAGCCCGAAGGCACCGGACAGCTACCTGAAGACCGGTTACATCTACTACGAGAAACAGGACTGGGCCGCGGCGCGCGCTGCCCTGGATACCGTGGTGAGTGGTTACCCGGGTACCACGGCGGCACGGCTTGCCTCGGACCGCCTGCAACGCATGAAGAAGGAAGGGCACTGACCGCCGGTCGTCTCCTGGCAAACAGTATTCGGGCACACCCCGGTGTGCCCGTTTTGCTGAACCCCGCAACGTTCCCGTACTTTCCCCGTCATGCCTGATTCACCGCGACTGCGTATCACCGAGATCTTTTTCTCCCTGCAGGGCGAGTCGGCCACGGTCGGTTACCCGACCGTGTTTGTGCGCCTGACCGGTTGCCCGTTGCGTTGCCAGTACTGCGATACCGAGTATGCCTTCAAGGGCGGCGAGTGGATGGCGTTGCCCGGGATCCTGGAGAAGGTGGCGAGCTACGACACGCGCTACGTCACGGTCACCGGCGGAGAACCGCTGGCACAACCGGACTGCATACCCTTGTTGCAGCAATTGTGCGATGCCGGTTACCAGGTCTCGCTCGAGACCAGCGGCGCGCTGGATATGTCAGCGGTCGATCCGCGCGTCATCAAGGTCATGGACCTGAAGACGCCGGGCTCGGGCGAGGTCGAGCGTAACCACTACGAGAACATTCCGGCCCTGCAGCCCCACGACGAGGTGAAGTTTGTCATCTGCAATCGCGGCGACTATGACTGGTCGGTCGACATGCTGCGTCAGTATGATCTGGCAAAACGCTGTGCCGTGCTGTTTTCGCCAAGCAAGGGCGAGCTGGAAGCGACCGAGCTCGCCAACTGGATACTGCAGGACCAGTTACCGGTACGCATGCAGATCCAGTTGCACAAATATCTCTGGGGTGACGAGCCCGGCTGCTGAAGTCAGTCGAGGTATTCGCGCCTGCAAGGCGCTCCTACAACTTCGTTTTGCCCCGGTGTGTCGATGATTGTAGGAGCGCATCGCATCCGCGACGGGTTTCGGTTCGAGTTCGCGCATACAATGCGCTCCTACTCCTGCATTTTACCCCGGTGGTATCAATTGGCGCAGGAGCGGCTTGCAGCCGCGAATTACTCTGGCGCATGTATCGCGCATGCGATGCGCTCCTGCAGCTTCGTTTTGCCCCGGTGGTATCAATTGGCGTAGGAGCGCCTTGCAGGCGCGAATCAATCTGGCGCATGATTGCACCTGCGATATATAGACACGTAATTTCTCATCATGAAAAAAGCAGTCGTACTACTCTCCGGCGGACTGGATTCCATTACTGCACTTGCGCTTGCCCAGGAACAGGGCTTTGCCTGTTATGCGTTGAGTCTTGATTACGGTCAGCGTCATAACGCCGAACTCGATGCCGCAAGTCGTCTGGCCGAACGCGCCGCTGTGGTCGAACACAAGGTGATCTCGCTGGGGCTGGGGGATGTCGGCGGCTCGGCCCTGACGGACCAGAACATCGCGGTGCCGGACCATGAAAGCGAAGGCATTCCGGTCACCTATGTTCCTGCGCGCAACACGGTGTTTCTGTCGCTCGCGCTGGGCTGGGCAGAGGTCATCGAGGCATGGGACCTGTTTATCGGCGTCAATGCCGTCGACTATTCCGGCTACCCGGACTGCCGCCCGGCCTTCATCGAGGCCTTTGAGCAACTCGCCAATGTCGCCACCCGGGGCGGGGTGGAAGGCGGCCACTACACCATCCACGCACCGCTGATCGAGCTCAGCAAGGCGGCGATCATTCGGGAAGGGCAGCGGCTCGGCATCGACTATGCCCTGACGGTGTCCTGTTACTCGGCCGACCGCGAAGGGCGGGCCTGCGGGCATTGCGATGCCTGCCGCCTGCGCGCGGCGGGATTTCGCGAGGCCGGACTGCCCGATCCGACCCGGTATGTAGACACTCCCTGATAACCGCGTCCACGCGGTGGTATATGCCACCGTAATTCCCTTATAATCCCGGCACATAAAAAACATACCTCCCGGAGAGTTTTGCAATGACCTTCACAGATTTCTTTGCCGCGCAGTCCTACGTGCTGTGGGCTGCCTTCGGTATCGCGCTGCTGATGGGCGCCGTGGTAAACAAGACCAATTTCTGCACCATGGGCGCGGTCTCCGACCTGGTCAATATCGGTGATACGGGACGCTTCCGTGCCTGGTTGCTGGCGATCGCCGTCGCCATGCTCGGCGTCATGGTGCTCGAGTCGCTCGAGATGGTGCGTGTCGACGAGGCCTTTCCGCCCTACCGTTCCGGTCAGTTCGCCTGGGCCGAGAACTTCCTCGGCGGTTTCCTGTTTGGCATCGGCATGACGCTGGCCAGCGGTTGCGGCAACAAGTGCCTGGTCAGGATCGGTGGCGGTAACCTCAAGTCGATCATGGTCATGATCGTCATCGCCGTGATCGCCTATTACATGATAACCCCGCTGCCCGGCAGCAACGATACCCTGTACAGCCTGCTGTTCTACGACTGGATTCGACCGCTGGCGGTTGATGTTGGATCGAGCCAGGACCTGGGCACACTGCTGGGTGGCGAGTCGGCCGCCACGGCACGCATGATTATTGGTGGTGCACTTGGCCTGTTGCTGCTGGGTTTCATCTTCAAGTCAGCGGAATTTCGCAGTAGTGCGGATAATATTCTCGGTGGTCTTGTCGTGGGTGCAGCCATCCTCGCGGCCTGGTATATCACCAGTGATGTATTTATCGATGCTGATGGTGAGCTGCTGTCCATGGGCGAATACCACGAGCAGTGGGACATGTTGGCCGACTCGGATGAGGGCAAGCCGGCGCAGGGCAGGCCGCTGAGTCCGCAATCGTATACCTTTATCAATCCCATGGCGCAGTCGCTTGGCTTTGCCAGTGGCGGTTTTGAACGTACCCTGCTGACATTCGGCGTGATGGCCTTCCTCGGTGTCATCGCCGGTTCGCTGCTGTGGTCACTGCTGAGTCGCAGCTTCCGTTTCGAGTGGTTCAGTTCTTTCAGGGACTTTGTTAACCACCTGGTCGGCGCCATCCTGATGGGCTTCGGTGGCACGCTGGCGCTGGGCTGCACCATCGGGCAGGGCATCACGGGTATCTCGACGCTGGCGATCGGCTCGTTCGTGACGTTCGCCGCCATCGTGCTCGGCAGCGCGCTCACCATGAAGATCCAGTACTACAAGATGGTCTACGAGGAAGAGGCGACCTTCATGAAGGCGCTGGTGGCCTCACTGGTGGATTTCCGCCTGCTCCCGGGTAGCCTGCGCAAGCTGGATAAGGTGTAGGGTAGAACCTTAAAATGCCCGTCATTCCCGCGCAGGCGGGAATCCAGATCTCAACAGGGCGGTACGGGAGTGACTTTGCAAGTAGGGAAAATTGTTCCGTACTTGCCATTTCAGCGCAGCCCGGTATCATTCCAGCGTCCCGATCGGGACGCCGCCTGACAGTAGTTTCAGATCCAAGGGTCGTTAGCTCAGTTGGTAGAGCACCGGACTTTTAATCCGATGGTCGAAGGTTCGAATCCTTCACGACCCACCATAATCAACAACTTACAGACTGGTTTTTCAACTTCCAATTTTTTGCGGGAGTTTTGCGGGAGCTAGCTAACACTGAGCCTCCGTAAAACCACCAGTTCCGGTTTCTTGTTACCACGACTGCACACTGTGTTAGCAGCATCAATCAGTCGGGTCAATTCGGCCGCCGAGTAGTGCGTGGTCATTCTTCCTGACCGGTGCCCCAGCAGATCCTGTCTGTCTTCGAAGCTTACGCCTGCCGCCCGTAACCGCCGACCAAAGGTATGCTTCAAATCGTGAACCCGGACCTGTGGTAAAGCGGCCTTTACACGTGCTCGCCGCCAGCCACTGTTTGACATATGGTCAATCGGCTTCTTGCGGAAGGTGAAGACATGCGTGTCATGTTTCCCCCGCAGGTCATTCACGACTGACAAGGCAATATCGTTCAGCACC
>CAJQNP010000321.1 GCA_905479705.1 uncultured Gammaproteobacteria bacterium | reverse complement strand
GCGAGACCTATAGCATAAGGGAGTACGACCTGTGGAAGAACACTGGGCAAAAATCATCGAAGCGGTAGGCGAAGACCTACAACGCCCGGGACTGCAGGACACCCCAAAACGCGCGGCAAAAGCCTTTGAATTTCTGACTCGAGGCTATGGTCAGTCCGTCGAAGAAGTCGTCAATGATGCGCTTTTCCCCTCTGATTCCAGTGAGATGGTGCTGGTTCAGGATGTCGAATTATACTCCTTGTGTGAACACCACATGCTGCCATTCATCGGCAAGTGTCATGTTGCCTATATCCCGACCGGCAAGGTGATCGGTCTCTCCAAGATTGCCCGCATCGTCGACATGTATGCGCGTCGCCTGCAGATACAGGAGAACCTCACCAAGCAGATTGCCGATATGCTGATGGAGGCCATTCAGCCGGCTGGTGTCGGGGTCATTATCGAGGCGCAGCACCTGTGCATGATGATGCGCGGTGTGGAAAAACAGAATTCAAGTATGACAACATCGATGATGCTTGGAACATTCCTGGATCACGACCGCACCCGTTCGGAATTCCTGCGCCTGGTCAGGTCCTGAGTCTTGCGCAAGCCGGCTTCAGCTGATGCTGTAGCTGCGTTCGATATCCTCGCGTGTGATCACACCGTACACCCGGCTGATACCGGGAACGGTCTGGCGTGTAACAAACAGTGCCTCGGCATCGTTCCTGTCAAGCAGTTCAAGCGCCTCCTGCATGCTCGCCTGGAAGTCGATTGCCGTGACCTCGCGTCGTTCCGCAGGTATATCCATGAGTGAGCAGGCGGTCCTGTCAGGGTTCTCCTGCACCTCGCGTGCCAGGTCGGCAGCCGGCATGATGGCAACCGGTTTTCTGTCCTGTGTAATCAATATCCAGCGTGGCTCGGAGGCCAGTGCCTCCAGTACCCGTTCGCGCGTCATGGCGTCAGGCAGTGACTCGAAGCGCCGTTCCATCATGCCGGCCACGCCGATGCGCCTGAGTGCCTGCGTCAGCGGTGTGCTGCGATAGTCCAGTCCGCGTGCCTTCATGAGGACCAGGTAGACCGATTCCTTGCCGAAGACCTCGCGACTGACCAGCACGCCGGCGATCAGGGCGAGCATGCCCGGCAGAATAATATTCGGATTGGCGGTCAGTTCGAGCATGGCCGTCAGTGCAGCCAGCGGTGCCTGCAGCGTTGCGCCCATCATGGTGATCATGCCGATCAGGGCATAGAATGCGGGTATGGCAACGTGACCCGGTAACCAGTTGTCGGCCATGATGCCGGCAGCGCCACCGGCGAGTGCGCCAATGACTATGGTCGGTCCGATCAGGCCTCCCGGCAGTCCCAGTCCCAGTCCCAGTGCGCTGGCGAGAATCTTCGCAGCGGTAATGATCAGCAGGGTCGAGAGCGCAAGTTGCCCGAGCAGGGCCCTGTTGACGGTGTCATAGCCAATACCCATGACCTCCGGGACAGCCATGCCGACAAGACCGACGACGACACCACCGAGCGTACAGCGGATCCAGATCGGTATGCGTTGTGAACGGGCCGTGGAATGTTGCAGCAGGTGAATAAACAACGCGGCGATGCAACCCAGCGCGGCACCCATGATAATGACATATACGAGTTCCGATAATGAACCCAGTTGCATGACCGGGATATTGAAGATGTGATCACTGCCGTAGACCAGCCGGGTGAGCGTGGTCGCCGTCACCGCTGCAAGGATGACCGGTGCAAAGCTGATCACCGAGTACTCCATCAGTACCACCTCCATGGAGAAAATGACACCGGCGAGCGGGGTATTGAACGAGGCGGCAATGGCTGCTGCAATGCCACAGGCGGACAGGGTGCGCAGGCTGTTATTGGGCAGGCGCAACCACTGGCCTGTCTGGCTGCCACTGGTTGCGCCGAGATGAACGCTGGGGCCCTCGCGGCCGACGGAGTGCCCGCTGATGATACTCAGTGCTGCACCGAAAAACTGCGCCACCGCGTTACGCAACGGCAGCTTGCCCTGGTGGTGGTGCAGCCGTTCCATGACATGCACGACACCGGTCTGGCGCGTGTCGCCGCTGAGCCACTGCCATACCAGTCCGATCAGCAGTCCGCCGGCAACGGGCAGCAGCAGGCGGTACTCGATGGCCAGGCCCTCGTAGTTTTCGATATCGCCGCCGGGCAGTATCACACCCTGGGACGTTTCTATCAGCATGCGAAACGCAATGATGACGCCACCGGAGAGCAGGCCGACCGGAATGGCCAGCATGCACAGTTGTGGCAGGGCATCGAGACTGGAGACACGCAGTCCCAGCTGATCCAGCCATTGATTCCAGCGTTGCTTGAACACGGCAGGCCCCGGTCGTGGGTCAGTGGTTAAACCAAGGTCGGCGATATTCGCCGGCAGGCTATTGTAGAATGAAAGCCTGCAGGATGGTGTACTATTCGCGGATTGTTTACAGGTATTTTCGACAGGTGAGTGTCACATGATCAAGGTGGGTGTGGTAGGCGGAACCGGCTATACCGGTGTTGAATTGTTACGGTTGCTGGCGGGCCATCCCGGGGCGGAGTTGACGGTCATCACCTCGCGCTCGGAAGCGGGCAAGCCGGTGGCGGAGCTGTTTCCAAACCTGCGCGGCAGTGTCGACCTGGCCTTTTCGGTGCCGGACAGTGACGCCCTGTCTGCCTGCGACCTGGTGTTCTTTGCGACACCCAACGGGACAGCCATGACCATGGTGCCGGAGCTGCTGGCGGCCGGTGTGCGCGTCGTCGACCTTGCTGCGGATTTCCGCCTGCAGCAGGCGGAGCAATGGCAACACTGGTATGGCATGGAACACGCCTGTCCGGATTTTCTCGAGGAAGCGGTTTACGGCATGCCCGAGGTGAACCGTGCGGCCGTGGCGCAGGCCCGCCTGATTGCCAATCCCGGGTGTTATCCCACGGCGGTGCAACTGGGTTTTCTGCCCTTGCTCGAGGCCGGGCTGGTCGACACCGACCAGCTGATTGCCGATGCCAAGTCCGGTGTCAGCGGGGCTGGCCGCAAGGCCGCTACCGGCACGCTGTTGTGCGAGGCCAGCGAGAACTTCAAGGCGTATGCGGTGCCCGGCCACCGTCACCTGCCCGAGATTCGCCAGGGGCTTGCCCGGGCGACCGGCAAGCCGGTTGGCCTGACCTTTGTGCCGCATCTGACGCCGATGATCCGCGGTATCCACGCCACGCTGTATGCCCGGTTGCTGGATAGCGGTCGTGACCTGCAGGCATTGTTCGAGGCGCGCTACCGCGACGAACCGTTTGTCGATGTGCTTCCGGCGGGGGCGCACCCCGAGACACGCAGCGTGCGCGGTGCCAATCACTGTCGTATCGCGATACACCGGCCGCAACAGGGTAATACCGTGGTCGTGCTCTCGGTCATCGATAACCTGGTGAAGGGCGCTGCCGGCCAGGCACTGCACAATATGAACATCATGTTCGGCCTGCCTGAAGAGACCGGCCTGACCAGCATTGCGCTGTTACCCTGAGCAGGTCGCTTCATGAGCTGCACAATCTGTGATCTGTACCCGTTCATGTCTGTAATTTCACTGCATACTGCCTGCGAGTATTGTCATGCCGCGTAAGTGGTTTCTGCGCACTGCGTTGCTCGCGGTCGCTGTCGTTGTGATCTATGCCGGCTGGTCACTGTATGACCTTGGCAAGGTGCGCGGCGTTATCGAACTGAAATCGCTGCGTACACAGCACGCGGTACTCGAGAAACGCAACAGCAAGCTTGTCAAGGACAACAAGCAACTGCGTGAGCAGGTTGCGATCCTGGAGCGCTCCAGCAAGATTGATCAGCAGGCGGCGCAGGATGTAAAGGCCGATATGGGGCAGCTGGAGATGGATCTGAAGGCGGCCCGCGAGGAGGTCGAGTTTTATCGCGGTATCGTTGCACCCGGTGATGTGCAGTCAGGTTTACGCATTCACCGCTTTAATCTTGAGCGTGGTAACAGTGTCGGTGAGTTTCACTATGATCTGGTGCTGACCCAGTTAAAACGCAATGATCGCGAGGCCACCGGTGTGGTGGATATGAGGGTAGTCGGCCTGATGCTGGGTGAGCCCGGTGAACTGGCACTGGCGGGTGTTACCAAACCGGCCGTGAAGCAACTGAAATTTCGTTTTCGTTATTTTCAGGAGCTGGCAGGTACGATCGTCTTGCCCGAGGGCTTTGAACCCGAGGCGGTCATTCTTGATGTGATCCCCGCGGGCAAGGGGAAACCGAAACCGGTTACCCAGACGTTTGACTGGTATGCAGCGGGTGCTTGAAGAAAGGAGAGAATTCATGTTGGGAAAAGGCAAGAAATCGAGGGCGGCCAGCGGCCGCGTGGATACCATTATCGGTCAGCAGACACGCATCGAGGGTGACGTTCATTTTAGCGGCGGTCTGCACGTCGACGGGCGCATCAAGGGCGGTGTCATCGCAGAGGCCGGGTCAGCCTCGGTACTCACCGTCAGTGAGCATGGCAGCATCGAGGGTGATGTACGGGTGCCCACCGTGATACTCAACGGCACGGTTACCGGAAATGTCCACTCGGACGAACGCATCGAGCTGGCCGCCAAGGCCCGTGTAGACGGTGATGTGTTCTACAAGCTCATCGAGATGGCCATGGGTGCAACCGTCAACGGCAGCCTGGTTCACCGCCTCGAGGCCGACACCCCGGTGCTTGCCTTTGACCGGGAAACCGCGGAAACAGCCGGGGCACAGGAGTAATACTTGACCGTTTTACTCGGGAAATGTCATAATTTTCGGCCCGATCCAGTGTCCAGATGTATGAGGCAGTAACCCCATGAGTGAAACAGCACCCCAGATGAACGTCGACGTGAGCTTTAGCGACGCCGCCGCAAGGAAGGCCAAGGCCTTGATTGAAGAAGAGAAAAATCCGAACCTCAAGCTGAGGATCTATATCTCCGGCGGTGGTTGCTCCGGCTTCCAGTACGGTTTTTCCTTTGACGAGAATATCGGCGAGGGCGACATCACGATCGAGAATGACGGGGTGGCACTGGTGATCGACCCCATGAGTTATCAATACCTTGTAGGTGCCGAGGTTGATTACACCGAGGGCCTCGAGGGTGCGCAGTTTGTCGTCAACAATCCCAATGCCACCACGACCTGTGGCTGTGGTTCATCGTTTTCAGTCTGATAACGTCATAATTTCAATGCTGAAGGGGGCTTGATTGCCCCCTTCTTGTTTTTTTACTACCCAACCGATCGACCTGTCCCGCTCACCGGGCATGCCCCCCCGGGACAGCAGTGCGCACAGGCTGTGAAATGACAGACTATTAACCAGTCTGTTGCAGAAGCTCATGCGTGAACCGGCTGATTCCCAGGGCAGCATCAGCCCAATGTTTGAAACCGCCATTGCGCTGGAAGAGGCCCGCGAGGGTTCGCTGGCGCCGAAAGGCAGCTACCCGAATGTCGATTGCCACTCGGGCATCCTGTATCGCGAGACAGGAATTCCACCCGACCAGTTTACCTCGCTGTTTGCCTCGCAGGTACGGCCGGTTGACTGGTGCACTGGCGAGAGCCGGTTTCTGAAAACCGTATCTTCCGTCCGACACAGGTGTATACGGGATACGAATCGCGCGAATATGTCCCGGTTGAGAAACGCCAATAATCGTTACCGTGGTTTCCGTTTTTTCAGGGTCGAATTCATTCGACCATCACCGTCGGCCGAATGGATTCGGCCCTGCAAGCGTCAGGTCGTTGTGTCGGAAATTGCTGTACTCAATGACGGTGAATATTGCCAAGTAACACCGGTCTGTCCGCACCCGTGACTGACGGCAGGTTCCCGGCCTTTTCCTCAAGTCGTCGTTGTGCCAGCCACGCAAAGGCGGCGGCCTCCACCCAGTCGGGGCTGATACCGTGAGCGTCCGAGCTGTCGATGGCCATGCCCGGCAGGTTTGCCTGCAGTCGCGTCATCAGATAGTCGTTATGCGCGCCGCCACCGCATACGATGACGCGTCGGGTCCCCTCGGCAAAGTCACGCACGGCATCAGCGATGCTCCTGGCAGTGAGTTCACACAGGGTTGTCTGAATCGACTGCGCAGGTGTTTCCAGGCCGGCGATAAACCTGTACAGCCAGTCGGCGTTGAAGTACTCCCGACCGGTACTCTTTGGCGGGGCCGCACTGAAGTAGCTGTCCGCCAGCATCTTCGTCAGCAATGTCCTGTCTATCTGCCCGCCTGCCGCCCACTGTCCACCCGTGTCCATGCTTGTGTTCAGGTGTTGTTGCGCCCAGTAGTCCATCAGGGTGCTGGCAGGTCCGGTGTCAAAGCCGGTGACTGCGGCCAATGTGTCGGCGGGTAGTGTGGTGATGTTGGCAATACCACCGAGATTCAGGGCGACACGATCCTCGTCGGGGTGTGCAAGCACCGCCCTGTGAAAGGCGGGTGCCAGTGGTGCCCCCTGGCCGCCGGCCTCTATATCTGCACGCCGGAAGTCGGCAACCACGACGATGCCGGTATGCGCGGCAATCGTATCCGGGTTGCCGATCTGCAGCGAGTAGGGCTGGGCAATATCCGGTTCATGTCGAATGGTCTGTCCGTGGCTGCCAATCGCCGTGACGGTAGCGGGATCAACGGCCGATTCATGCAACAGTGCATTCGCCGCTGCTGCAAAGCAGGCGCCGACTTCCCGGTCCAGTGCACTGAGATCTGCCTGCAGCGGTTCCTTCAGTTGCAGTGCCGCCTGCAGTCGTTCATGCAGGCGTGCAGGGTAGGCGTGGCTGTGAGTGGCCAGTATGACTGGCTGGCTGGAAGAGAGATCGAGCAGGGCGGCATCGATGCCGTCCATGCTGGTGCCCGACATCAGGCCTATGAAGAGTGCTGCCATGGATGATTATGCCGGCAGGCATGACCGGCGCATAACGCCGCTGAGCTTACTGGGAGCTGGCAACCTGTACGTCGCGCACCAGGTCGATTTGTGCAATGAGCGTTTCGGCACGTGTAGAGAAGTCGGCCATGTATTTCTTGTTCAACGGATCTGCACCCGGCAGTTTGACACGCAGCGGATCACGGTGTGTGCCGTCGACGCGCAGCTCATAATGCAGATGCGGGCCGGTCGCCAGGCCTGAACTGCCAATATAACCAATCGTCTGGCCCTGTCGTACGCGGCTGCCGTTCTTGAGACCACCACGGTACTTGGACATGTGGGCATACAGTGTGCTGTAACGCGTGCCGTGCTGCACGATGATGGTGTTGCCGTAACCGCCTTTCTTGCCGATGTGGATGATCTTGCCGTTGGCGGTTGATTTGATTGGTGTACCCGTTGATGCCGCATAGTCAACACCCTTGTGGGCGCGGATCTTGTTCAGGATGGGGTGCTTGCGGCCCGTGCTGAAACGTGAGCTGATGCGACTGAACTCAACCGGTGTGCGTAAAAAGGTCTTGCGCATACTCTCGCCATTGAGGGCGTAGTAGTCGGTTCTGCCGCCGGCATCAGTGTAGCGTACTGCCTGGTAACGTTTCCCCTGGTTGACGAACTCTGCGGCCAGTATCTCGCCGTTGTCGATGTGCTCGCCGTCCAGATAGATCTCTTCATAGAGCACGGTGAACGAGTCACCCTTGCGTATGTCGAGTGCAAAGTCGATGTCCCAGCCAAAGATGCCCGCGAGTTCCATGGTGATGTTGTCGGACATGCCGGCCTTGTTGGCCGCAAGAAACAGCGAGCTGTTGATGGTGGCGCTTGCACTGACTTCACGGCGTTCGGGTGTACGGTGTGTCGTGCTGATATCGAATTCTTCGCCGTTGCGACTGACCTCGAGTGTGCTGAGTTTGTCGATCGGGTAGGCCAGTTTTAAGAGACCCTGTTTTTCATCGGTGAGTACGCGCAGTTTCTGCCCCGGGTGGATCTTCTTCAGGTTGTGCGCGGCACCACCTTGTTCAAGCAGTGCATGCAGTTGCTGGGGCGAGATGTCCAGCCTGTTGAAAATGGTTGCCAGGCTGTCACCGGACTTTACGGTGACCTGGTGCCAGTTAGCGTCTGTGTCTGCCGGGGTGGCTGCCCTGGTTTCAGGGGCAGGGGCAGGCGCGGGTGTTGCTTTTGTCAACGCTGCAGGCGTTTCAGCGGCGCTTACTTCAGGCTGGAGCGTGGGGACTGTTACGGTTTCAAA
Organism: uncultured Gammaproteobacteria bacterium; assembly: GCA_905479705.1. GTDB lineage: Bacteria > Pseudomonadota > Gammaproteobacteria > UBA9214 > UBA9214 > UBA9214. The sequence continues at coordinate 2,461 of CAJQNP010000321.1, read as the reverse complement.
GGCGTCCTGCTGCGGCAGTAGCAGTGCTTCGGAAATACTATCCTGGGTTGCCACAACGCCTGTGGTGTTTTGCAGTGCCCGGGCCGGCTCGGAGTTGCCGCTGAGCAGGGCAATGGCAATCAGTGTGGTCAGGCCGGCAAGCAGCAGGTAGCCATAGCGTCTAGGTGCCGGTCGAAGGTCTTCAGCCAGTGAGACTGATTTGATGTCGCGATTTATGCTGGACGGATAGTTCACAGTAAGCCCTTGTTTAGGTTTGGCATAAGTTAACCAGTAGCGTGCATCTGGTCAATAGTTACTTCCTTATATAACGTCACCAGCCGCACCTGCCTTGAGTGTCCTGGCAGCCGGGAGAATGGTTAATGCCGTGGTCGGGCGGTATGTTAACCTGTCGGAATAATGAACAGCCGGGAGCGTTAAAAAAATGACGGAGTTAGCTGGACTGGCCCAGATCAGGCGTGGTGCGGATGAAATTCTTGTAGAGGCCGAGCTGGTAGAGCGTCTGAAGTCAGCTAAACCACTGCGTGTCAAGGCCGGATTTGACCCGACCGCACCCGATCTGCACCTCGGACATACTGTGCTGATCAACAAGCTGCGCCAGTTCCAGGACCTGGGTCACGAGGTGCTGTTCCTGATCGGTGACTTCACCGGCATGATTGGTGATCCCACCGGCAAGAATGTTACGCGAAAACCGCTGACACGCGACGATGTGCTCGCCAATGCGGCAACCTATGAGCACCAGATCTACAAGATCCTGGAGCCTGAAAGGACCACGGTGATGTTCAATTCACAGTGGATGGGCGAGATGAATGCTGCAGACCTGGTACAGGTGGCTGCCAAGCATACCGTTGCGCGCATGCTGGAACGTGATGACTTCAACAAGCGTTACGCCGCAAAACAGCCGATTGCCATACACGAGTTTCTCTACCCGCTGATCCAGGGGTATGACTCCGTTGCGATGAAGGCGGATGTCGAGCTCGGAGGAACCGACCAGAAGTTCAATTTGCTGGTTGGTCGCGAATTGCAGAAACACTATGGACAAAGGCCCCAGGTGATCCTCACCATGCCGATCCTTGAAGGGCTCGACGGTGTACAGAAGATGTCGAAGTCGCTGAACAACTACATCGGTATTAACGAATCACCCGACGAAATGTTTGGCAAGTTGATGTCGATTTCGGATGATCTGATGTGGCGTTATTTCGAGTTGTTGAGCTTTCGCCCGATGGGTGAGATTGAGCAGATGCGTATCGACATTAATGAGGGTGCCAACCCGCGCGACATCAAGTTTCAACTCGGCCAGGAAATCGTGGCGCGCTTTCATGACAAGGCTGCCGCGGAGTCGGCGCAGGCGAATTTTATCGCCCGGTTTCAAAAGGGCGCCATGCCCGATGAGATGCCGGAACTGACTGTCAGCCGAGAGGGTGGTGAGATCGGTATCGCCAGTCTGCTGAAGGAAGCCGGGCTGGTCGGCAGTACCTCGGAGGCGTTTCGCATGATCAAGCAGGGCGCGGTGCGCGTCGAGGGCGAGCGCATCAGTGACAAGGGTATGGTCGTCAAGTCCGGTAATACCCATGTATTCCAGGTTGGCAAGCGCCGTTTTGCCCGGGTGACGGTGGCCTGATCATCCACGCCGCGTCCCGAACCGGCGCAAAGAGATAAAATTCCGGCGCTGCGGGCGTGTAATTATCTGTCCTGTTGCGACCACAGGCCGGTCATTCTGGGTTATAATATCTGAGTCTTGTGATCATCCCGTGGTCGTCTCTCGCGACAGCAAAACGGGGTTCTGTCGTCACACCAAAAAATAATTGTAATTATTGTGTTTTAGGGTGTTGACGACGGCCAATTCGCGCGTACAATATGCGCTCCTTGTCGGGCACCGTTCTCGGCAAAGTTCTTTAAAAATTCGATCAGGTAATTTGTGTGGGCGCTTACGTCGATGGTTGTGTATGCAACAAAATTCGATGAGAGCGTCAGATGTCTGGAAACAGACGTCAATTCATGACGGTAATCATCGAGCAAGGATCCGGATGCTCCTCAAAGCATCCAATCAAGCTTCAACTTAAAGTGAAGAGTTTGATCCTGGCTCAGATTGAACGCTGGCGGCATGCCTAACACATGCAAGTCGAACGGAAACGATGGGAGCTTGCTCCCAGGCGTCGAGTGGCGGACGGGTGAGTAACACATAGGAATCTGCCCAGTAGCGGGGGACAACTTGGGGAAACTCAAGCTAATACCGCATACGCCCTACGGGGGAAAGCGGGGGACCTTCGGGCCTCGCACTATTGGATGAGCCTATGTCAGATTAGCTTGTTGGTGGGGTAATGGCCTACCAAGGCGACGATCTGTAGCTGGTCTGAGAGGACGATCAGCCACACTGGGACTGAGACACGGCCCAGACTCCTACGGGAGGCAGCAGTGGGGAATATTGCACAATGGGCGAAAGCCTGATGCAGCAATGCCGCGT
>CAJQNP010000320.1 GCA_905479705.1 uncultured Gammaproteobacteria bacterium | reverse complement strand
TACCTGGGTCGCCCCGGCGATGTGCCGTTGAGTTTTATTCAACCGGAGCCACCGGCCGGCGCGATTGCCTGAGACGGTTGGCTCTACCCTTCCGGGGTAAACACCCTTCGCGGTTACAAGCCGCTGCTACTCTCCAGCCTGAACCTGTGGTGAGACACCAGTCGGTACATTTGTCTGGGCAGGACTATTCAAACTCCAGCGCTCTAATCCTTCGCGCCTGCAAGGCGCTCCTACACACTGGCTGGTACCTGTGTAGGAGCACATCGCATGCGCGACCGGTGTTATCTCTGTCGCGGAAGCGGTCCGCTCCTGCAACGATTGATGATTACCCTGTTTGTTTGCGTGGGCGCTTGCAAACTGGCGTAGGAGCGGCTTGTAGCCGCGAAGCAGGTGACGAAGCGATCAAAGACACAAATGCATTAGCAAGGGATAACGACGCCAATCAGACGCCGACGTTTTCCAGATTGGCGTAGGCCAGTACCAGCCACTTGCTGCCGGCCGTGGAAAAATTCACCTGCACGCGGGCATTGCTGCCCTGCCCCTCGCAGTTGGTAACGACACCATCACCGAACTTCTGGTGACGCACATGCTGGCCGAGGCGCAGTCCACCCGCCTCGCTGGCAGCGCGCACTGTCGAAGCCGCCGAGAGTCGCTCGCGCGGTGCGCTGATGCCGGGGCGCGGGCGCACCTCGTCGATCAGCGGCCTGGGGATCTCGTCAATGAACCGTGAAGGCAGACAGTAGGTCTCGGAGCCGAACAGGCGGCGCCGCTCGGCACAGCTCAGTACCAGTTGCTGGCGTGCACGCGTGATGCCGACATAGCAAAGCCGGCGTTCTTCCTCGAGCCGGCCCGGTTCTTCAACGGAGCGCTGGTGCGGGAACAGGCCCTCTTCCATGCCACATAAAAACACCTGCGGGAATTCCAGGCCCTTGGCGGAGTGCAGCGTCATCAACTGCACACAGTCTTCCCAGGCATCGGCCTGGCCCTCGCCCGCCTCCAGCGAGGCATGCGAGAGAAACTCGGAGAGCGGTTCCATGTCGCTGTCCGGATCGGTCTCGAATTCCTGTGCCGCGTTGACCAGTTCCTGCAGGTTCTCCAGGCGTGCCTGGCCCTTTTCGCCCTTGTCCTTGGAAAAGTGATCCACCAGGCCACTGGGATGCATGACATGCTCGACCTGCTCACCCAACGGTAATTTATCCAGCCCCGCGGACATCTCATCCAGCAGCTGCAGGAAACCCAGGATCGCGTTACAGGCCCGTGCAGCAATCAGCTTCTCGTTGACCACGGTGATCGCGGCCTGCCACAGCGAGGTATTGTCCGCCTTTGCCTGCTGCCTGATCACCTCCACGGTGCGCCCGCCAATCCCGCGCGGCGGGTGATTCACAACGCGCTCGAACGAGGCGTCATCATCGCGGTTGCGCGTCAGCCGCAGGTAGGACAGTGCATCCTTGATCTCGGCGCGCTCGAAGAAGCGCAGGCCGCCATACACCCGGTACGGCACCCCGCACTGCATGAGGCGCTCCTCAAACACACGTGACTGTGCATTCGAGCGGTACAGGATGGCGTTGTCACTGCGCGCACCCCCCTTGTCGACATGGTCTTCGATGCGATCAACGACGAAACGCGCCTCGTCCTGTTCATTGTAGGCGGTATACAGCTGGATCAGCTCACCATCACTGTCCTCGGTCCAGAGCTGCTTGCCCATGCGACCGGCATTGTTCTCGATGACGGCATTGGCGGCATTGAGGATATTTGCCGTGGAGCGGTAATTCTGTTCCAGCCGCACCACGCGGGAATCCTTGAAGTCTTTCTGGTAGCTGAGGATGTTTTCCACCTTCGCGCCACGCCAGCCGTAGATCGACTGGTCATCGTCACCGACGACCGTGATGTTGGCGTTGTCCCCGGCGAGCATGCGCAACCAGGCATACTGGATGGCGTTGGTGTCCTGGAACTCGTCGACAAGTATGTGGTGAAAGCGCTCCCGGTAATGCTCGAGCATGGCCGGGTATTTCAGCCAGAGCTCATGCGAGCGCAGCAGCAACTCGGCAAAATCCACCAGCCCGGCACGTTCGCAGAGCGCCTCGTAGGCCGCGTAAATCTCCAGCTGGCGCTTCAGGTACGGGTCATTGCGGTGCTCGATGTGCTGTGGCCGGCGGCCCTCGTCCTTGCAGCCGTTGATAAACCACTGCATCTGTTTTGCCGGCCACTTCGCATCGTCCAGCTCCAGTCCCTGAATGGCACGCTTCACCAGCCGCAGCTGGTCCTGTGAATCGAGGATCTGGAAGCCCTGCGGCAGACCGGCCTCCTGCCAGTGGCTGCGCAGCAGGCGATGCGCCAGGCCATGGAAGGTACCGACCCACATGCCGCTGGCCGGGGCATTGATCATGGCCTCGATGCGCGCCCGCATTTCACCGGCGGCCTTGTTGGTGAAGGTCACGGCCAGCACCGCGTACGGCGACAGGCCCTCGACATCGATCAGCCAGGCGATGCGGTGCACCAGCACCCGCGTCTTGCCGCTGCCGGCTCCGGCAAGTACCAGCAACGGGTCCTGCGGTGCACACACGGCCTCTCGCTGTGCATCATTCAGTGATTCGATTATGCGCGACACATCCATGGCGGGTGATTCTAGCAAATCGCCTGTGTGACCGTGTGCCGGTTTCAGCAACCAGCCAGTTGGGGGAATGCCTGGAGTAACGTTATGATTGCGGTGCTAGACTTGTCGGCGTGCCCGCAAGGAGTACGCCTGGCAGTCGCTATGACAGACAAAGACTAACCCATTGATGGTGTAATTATGGCAACCCTAATCATCCTGCTGGTAATCGTCGTTATCGTCGCCGGGCTCATCTGGATGATGCGCGGCAAGCAATCGCCCACCCGCAAGCGTTCCACCCGCCTGGACAAGTACGAGGCCATGGAGTCGCCCGGGGCCTCGCTCGGGGGTGTCGACAAGCTGAAGAGCAACCCCATGTTCTGGGGCCTGGAGATGGCCCAGCCGGGGTGCGAGGCCGCCATGAAGATACTCGGTCAGCAGTACCCCTTTGATGACGTGCCGGTGTTACCGCTACCCGGCTGCGACTCTGCCATGTGCACCTGCCAGTTCAAGGGTCTGAAAAACCGGCGCGCGCAGCAACGCCGCAAGACCGAGGACCGGCGGGTTGAGATACGCTTTGCAGAGGGTCAGACGTCGGACCGCCGGTCACGCAAGGACCGGCGGCGCGGCGACAAGTGGAATGATCACACGCTGTAGCGTGTATCAGGCAACCTCGGCCAGTAACTTCCTGTTCTTCGGGGAGTTCAGGTTTACCGTCTTGGGCTTTGAGCCGTTCAGGTAGGCTTCCAGTGTAACCACCGGGATCTTCGCCATATCGACCAGCGGGTGCATCTGGCACTTTTCACAGGCAATCAGTTTCGGCGGGGCGCCTGCCGGCGCCTTGCCAACCGGCCGTTCACGCAGGTTTTTGCAGGTGGTGACACTCAGGTAGGCTTGCTGGGGAATACAATAAAACATTGAATCCATACTCAATTGACTACTCCTTCTTCGCCCGTCCGGCATGCGGACAAGGGGTCTTGCCGATAAAAGCCCAATACAATAGCACATTGGCCGAAATCATGCAAACTAAGCCATATTTATCAAATACTTAGTTTGGCTGTGGCTTCCAGGCGAGGCTGCCAGCAGAATTAATTCGCGCGACCGTGAGCCGCCGCCGGTGAATCGCGGCGCTTATTCGACCGTCACCGACTTGGCGAGATTGCGTGGCTGGTCGATGTCGGTGCCCTTGATGACGGCCACGTGGTAGGCCAGCAATTGCAGTGGCACCGAGAAGATGATGGGTGCAATGCTGTCTTCGGTCGGCGCCACCGGCAGGGTGGTGATACCGGGTGAGCTGATCATGCCGACATCGGCATCGGCGAACACAATCAGCTCACCGTCAC
>CAJQNP010000319.1 GCA_905479705.1 uncultured Gammaproteobacteria bacterium | reverse complement strand
ACTTTCGGCCAGTTCCCGGTACAGCTGCAGGCTACTGTCGAGCATTGCATCCAGCGTGTGTGGCTGCACGGCATCCATCGAGGGCGGCACCTCGATCCAGCCTGCCAGGCGGTCCGCCATGACATCGAGCTGATCGAGCGGCACCCGCCCGGCGGGGAAATGCGCGGCCAGTTGCTCACCCACGCCACCATGGTCGTAACCGGCCACCGGGATACCGAGAGCGAGCGCCTCGTTGACGGTGCGGCCATAGGCCTCCGGTTTCTGTGACATCGATACCACGGCATCGGACGCCGCCATGATCTCGCGAACATCCTCGCGAAAACCGGTACAGGTGATGACATCGGCAACACCGGCCGCGCTGATGGCGGCATCCATTCGGCGTGCCAGCTTGTTAGCATGCCGAGCACGTTCGCCGACAACCAGGCCATGCACGTCATGACCGGCCTGCCGCAAGCGGTCAATGACCTGGATGAATTCCAGCACGCCCTTGCGCGCACCGACACGTCCCGGCAACGTGATGACAAAGCGGTCCTGCAGTTGCGGGTAACGCCGGTACCAGTCCGCCAGCCAGGCATCGCGGGGCACAAAGGTCTTTGAATAGCGCCCGGTATCTACACCACGCGGAATGACCTGAATACGCGCCGCATCGACGCCGGGATAATTGTCCAGGATATAGCTGCGCACAGCCCCGGACACCGCGATAACACGCTCGCCCTGCATCATCACAACGCTGTAGCGGTTCACCGAGTACAGGCCGTGTACCGTGGTCATGAAGCGGGGTCGCGTGGACGCATCCAGGCTGCGCCAGGCCAGCCAGGCAAGCCACGCCGGCAGGCGCGAGCGTGCGTGCACGATGTCGATGCCGGCCGTTGTCAGCAGGCGGCGCAGCTGCCAGACGTAGCGCAGGCTGGTCGGTGATTTGTGACCCAGCGGACAGCTGATGTGTTCACTGCCGGACGCGATGAGTTCCGGTAACAGCCGGCCGCCTGCAGACATCACCAGGGAACGCTGACCGCGACGCACCAGTTCGGCAGCCACATCGAGGGTGCCGCGTTCGACGCCACCGCCCTCCAGGGCCGGCAACACCTGCAGCACCGTCAGGGATTCTTTTATGAACGCCCCCAGCGCCGGGCGATATGGGCGGCAACCCGGTTGGCCTCGTCAAACACCTCGAGCGGGCGTGGCAACGGCCTGCCCCGGGACCAGTCAGCAAAACGCATCACGTTGCCGGACGCGACCAGCGCATCAACACCTTTCACGATCCGGTCATGACGCAGCGCTGGCACCGACAACAGCCCGACCGGCACGGCCGCGGTCAGGGCCTCGTACACCATCGACACACTGTCCTCGGTTACCCAGGTGCAGCACACGCGTTGCAACTGCTGTGTCAGCCACGGGTCCGGGGTATCGCGCCAGGAATACACGGTCAGTTTCAGGTTGCGGTTGAACAGGCGGTCACGCACACACTCGGCAAAACCCGGCGGCGTGCGTCGCGAGGTGGTAAGTATCCAGTGCCGCACCGGTGAATAACGAATCACCGCGCTCAGCTGTTCGACCACGCGTTCATGGTCCCAGCCATAGTGCCGTGACGGCCCGCCGATCATCAGCAGCCCGCGGCGGTGTGGCTGCACTGCAGACCGGTCATGTATAGGCTGCATACGGTTGAGGCTGCCGCGGGTCGTCAGGACATTGGCTTGTGATGACGGGCGATCGTGTTCCGGCACCACGCACAGGTCAAACCAGTGTTTCGGCAGGTCCGGCGTCATCAACACCAGCGCCCGTCCGCCACGCGCCCGCCGTGCGGCAAGCAACGGTAGATGGGTCGCATGGCCCGCACCGATGACGAGCCAGGGATCGGGCAGCAACTCACCGGCGGGAAAACGCTGGCGCAACCAGTCGAGTGTCGCGCCCTTTGCCACGGCAATGTCGTAGCAATCGATATCCATGCGTCGCTGCAGGGCATCTACCAGGCCCTGGCTCTGGCTGTCATGACCCGCCTTGCCGTCACTGAAACGCCACACCACCCGGGCTGTCGCCGAATGCGCGGTGCTGGCCGCAGGGGCCGGCGCGACGCTCAGTCCTTCAGCGTGTAGTCGGCGCCGCAGTAGGGACATTTCGCCTTGCCGGTGGCCTCGATGGGGAGATAGACCCGCGGGTGTGAATTCCACAGGCTCATGCCATCCATGGGACAGTGCAGGGGCAGGTCGGCGCGACTGACCTCGTAGCGGTTTTCCGCATTGGAGGGGATCAGGCTGCCGTCGCCGGCGGATGATGCCGTATCGGGATTGGGCACAGTTAACCTCGAACGTGTTGTTATAAAATCCGGCGTTGAAACAACTTTCACCAGTCGTTTCAACAATCTGGCCGCGATTATACAGAAGCAGCCCGCCAGGGTGAGCACCATCGGGCGCCATTCGACCCTGCAGGGCTGCCAACCGGCCCGCAAAATAACCCATGGTTCAATGACATGGTGTAGTATCACGGCTGCCGTCGAGCGACGATCAGCGTGCCCGCGAGTATCGGCCAGAACACTCAAAATCACGTATCCTGATGAATTCAAAAGACTTATATTTTCGACTACTGAAGTATGTGCTGCCCTACCGGGGTGCCTTTATCGTGTCGCTGCTGGCAACGGCCGCCTTTGCCGCGACCGAACCGGCCATGCCGGCGCTGATGAAGCCGCTGCTGGACGAGAGCTTTGTAGCGGACAGCACGGCAGACATCATTCGCCTGCCACTGCTGCTGATCGGACTGTTCTTTATCCGCGGCATCGCCAGCTTTATCAGCGGCTACGGCATGAAGCTGGTCGCGAACCACGTCGTCATGGACCTGCGCCGCGAGATGTTCGACAAGCTGCAGCGCCTGCCGCTGTATTACTTCGACAACCATGCCTCCGGCAACATCATGGCCCTGTTCACCTTCAACGTGTCACGCGTGACCACGGCGGCAACGACGGTCATTGTCACGCTGGTCAAGGACTCGCTGATCATCATCGGTCTGCTCGCCTACGCACTCTACCTCAACTGGCAACTGACGCTGATCATCATGATCATCGTGCCACCCACGGCGCTGATGATCCGCTACTTCAGCCGGCGCATGCGCAAGCTCAGCCGCTCGCTGCAGGACACGGTCGGCGAGCTGACCCATGTCGTGCAGGAAGGCATCAGCGGCAATCGCGAAATCAAGATCTTTGGTGGCGAGGACTACGAGAACAGGCGTTTCAACAAGGTCAGTAACTGGATCCGTCGCTACCGCATGAAGGTAGCCGTGGCCGCCGAGCTGAATGTCCCGGTGGTACAGATGTTTACCGTGGCCTCGCTTGCCATCGTCGTCTATTTCGCCGCCATGCAGGCCAGGAACGGCGAAATCACGGTGGGTACCTTTGTCGCACTGATCACCGCGCTGGCCCTGTTGTCATCCCCCATCAAGCGACTGACCAAGGTCAATGCCGCGCTGCAAAACGGACTGGCCGCGGCAGAAAGCGTATTTGCCCTGATCGACGAGATGCCGGAGATCGATAATGGCACGCAGACGATCGATCATGCCCGCGGCGATATTCGCCTTGTAAACGCCTCCTACACCCATCACGGCAGTCCCGGGCCGGTGCTGCATGACATCAACATCGAGATCGCGGCCGGTGAAACCGTGGCACTGGTCGGCCCGTCCGGCGGGGGCAAGACCACGCTGGCCAACCTGCTGCCACGCTTCTACAACCCGACCAGTGGACAGATCTTTCTCGACGGTATCGATACCCACGACATTCAGCTGAGCAGCCTGCGCGAGCAGATCGCCTACGTAGGCCAGCACATCATCCTGTTCAACGAAAGCGTGGCCAGCAACATCGCCTACGGTGCCCAGGGCGGCAAGGTAACCGAGGAGGCCATTCACGACGCAGCCGAGAAGGCCCATGCCCTCGAGTTTATCGAGAAGCTGCCGCAGGGTTTCGACACCATGATTGGCGAGAACGGCGTGCGCCTGTCGGCCGGCCAGCGCCAGCGCATCGCCATCGCGCGCGCACTGATCAAGAACGCACCGATACTGATACTCGACGAGGCAACCTCGGCACTCGACACCGAGTCGGAAAAGATCGTGCAGCTCGCGCTGGACACACTACGCAGCGGCAGGACCTCACTGATCATTGCGCACCGCCTGTCCACCATCAAGAATGCCGATCGCATCCTTGCCATGCAGGACGGCCGCATTGTTGAATCGGGCACACACCAGCAGCTGCTGCAGCTGAACGGCCTGTACGCACAGCTCTACAACACCCAGTCCCGGGATCATGGCGACAGCCTTGAACAAAGCAGCTAAAGAAAAAAGACAAGCGAATTTTTATGCGCCGCGTTTCTGGGCAACGTGGCTGGGCCTTGGCCTGCTGTGGCTGCTGCACCTGCTGCCCTACCGCCTGCAGATCTGGCTGGGTCGCCAGCTGGGCAAGGTGTTCAGACTGATCAATCCCTACCGCCGCCTGGTGGTGCAGACCAACCTGTCACTGTGTTTTCCGGAACTGGACGAGCACGCCCGCGAGCAGCTTTACAAGCGCACATTCGAGTCCCTCGGCATGAGCATGGTGGAAGCATCAACCGGCATGTGGGCATCGGAGCGCTTCTGCGAAAGGCACAGCCACATCGAGGGCCTGCAACACATCGAGCAGGCACAGCAGCAGGGCAAGGGCGTATTGCTGCTGAGCGGTCATTTCTGTTCGGTGGATTTTGCCGGGCGACTGCTATCCAGGAAATTTCCGGTGTGCTTCACCTACCAGGAGCTGCGCAACCCGCTCACCCACCATTTCCTCATGAAGGCCCGGGCAAAGTTTGCGCACCGCGTCATCCACCGTCATAATATCCGCGGCTTCATCAAGGCCCTGAAGGATGGTGAGGCCGTCTGGTATGCGCCGGACCAGAGCCAGCAGCGCAGGAACAGTGTGTATGCACCGTTCTTCGGCATACAGGCGAATACGCTGTCTGCCACAACCAGGCTGGCGAAGCTGACCGGCGCGGCGGTCCTGCCGTTTGCCATCAGGCGCCTGCCGGATGCCAGGGGTTATGCACTGACGATCCAGCCGGCGCTCGAGGACTTTCCGGGCGTGGACGAGGTCGCCGATGCAACACGCTTCAACGCCCTGATCGAGTCACAGATACGAGAGAACCCGGAGCAATATCTTTGGATACATCGGCGCTTCAAAAAACGACCCGCGGGAGAAGCCAGGCTGTACCCGCCGAAACCGCGACGCGCGAAAAGAAAGGCGCGCAGAATAAAAAGGAAGACGCGGGCAAAACACAAGCTGGAACGGAAGCAGGAGAAATCTCAGCGCTGAGACCCTTCATGAAGATTCTCTTCTGTTGTCATTATGCCAACATCCAGAATTACTTCGCTGATCTCAGCCGGCATATCAACGGGCACGAGACAGATGTCATCGACCTGTCCGGCATCGAAAAGGGCAAGCGCCCGATAAAGTACCGGGGCAAGATACCCTGGCGGGATCTCTGGCATATCGCGCAGGTTGCCGAGCGCGGACACTGTGTCAAGCACCGCTTTTTCTACATCCGCGGCTACCGCAAGTACCTGCCGCTTAGCGCCCTGCGCAAATCCCTGTACCTCTTCAAGGCGTACGGCGCAGCCCTTGATGAACGCTCACCCGACGCGGTGGTCGTGTGGGGCGGCAAGTACCGCGCCTCGCTGCTGGCGCTGGCGGCACGCAGCCGCAACCTCGACATCGTCTACCTTGAAAACGGCGTGCTGCCCTACACCACTGCCGTTGATCTGCAGGGCATCAACGCCAACAACTCGCTGCCTCGCGACCCGGAATTCTACCGTTCACTGCCGGTAACACCGGCCGGGAACACGGCCGTGTCACTGGAGGCGCGTGCCGTCAAACCCAACAAGCCCGGCGAGGATGCAGGACTGGACACCCTGCCCGAGCGCTATATCTTTGCACCCTTCCAGGTCGACTTTGATACCCAGATCCTGCTGCAATCACCGTGGATCAAGTGCATGCGCCAGTTTTACAGCCTGCTGGTCGACGTGTTCCGGCAAATGGATGACCCGCAACTGCACCTGGTGTTCAAGGA
>CAJQNP010000318.1 GCA_905479705.1 uncultured Gammaproteobacteria bacterium | reverse complement strand
CTCAGTTACACAGCTCTCTTGTATTATCTATACCTGAAAAGCATAAGAAATTTGCGTTGCCCACATACCCGTTCCTGGTACATCAGGGGTTGGCTTTCGGGCAGGTGAACAACGCAAACAGGAAAGCTAAGCATGTGCATTGACTGTGTGGCACACATTACAGGCCCTGCCCCTGGAGACATGTATCATTTCATGCCGATTGGTTGTCCCTGAACCATGACAGGTTCTTGATATTAGCCGGGCAGCAAAACCCGGCGGATCATTCAGGACAGGTGTACTGCGACAGCATGCCGATGGGTAGCCCATGCCCTCGGCGCCCTGGTCGCGGTACAACCAGAATCCATGGCTCCCCGCCTTTTCAACTACAGACAGTCAAGCGACATACCTGCGATCACTTGTTGCTTGTCAGTTTTCCCTGGGTGCCACGCAGTCCGTCCTCTTGCGCGACTTGCAGAGGTTATAGGTCGTGCGCGCCACCCAGAACGTCATGATGTTCTCGACATCCGTCCATGAATTCATTGACACGCTATTGAGCGACTGTCCGCCGACACGGGCATCAGAACCTTCGCCTAGCAGTTCATTGGTCTCGGCATCGACCACGTTGGCCTGTACACTCGCCTGCCCGACAAAGGAAGGTGGCTTGCCGCTGCCCGCCGATGCCAGCGAGGAAATCAGACGTGCCTGCGGCACCACGGTCGAAACTGTTTCCATGGCCACATCGGACTCTTTCAACTTGATGATGGCCACACTGATACGCAGGGTGTTTGCTTCCGGGCTGGTCACCATCTGGTAATCCTTGGCCAGCGCGGTATGGATTAACTGGTAAAAGTAATCGGCCATGTGTTGCGCCTGTGTCGGCGTCACACCCTTCATTTGCGATTCCTTACCACGCCACACGGTGACCGGGTCAAGCAATACCTTGGTATAGGATGACCAGTCGACGCCCGGCTTGACATACACCTGCTCCGCCTGTCCGGGCTTGCCCGGTTTCAGCAGGTCGGGCGCGCGCAGAAAACCGGTGTCTTCCGGGACGTTACCCTCCTTTGTTGCAGCGCAGGCCGTTAACATCAATACCGCCAAGACCGTTGCCAGTTGTTTGTAGTTATGCATCACACCCCTCCCCTCAGTATCTCAACCTGCTGTCTGCAGCTGTCGCATTTGCGGCTGTTCGAGCTGTTTCCATTTGATGATCGTCAGATCCAGCACGAAGAACGAATACAGAACCAGCACCGGCGTTACCACGGTGGCAAAGGCAAGCCCGCCGACCTGCGCATAACACAAAGGCTGCCACAACGATCCGCCGTGTATGGCCAGCGGTAGCAGCGCCATGATGGTTGCACCGGCGGTTATCATCACCGGCCGCAGTCGCATGATACCGGCATAAAGCAACGACTCGCGCATGGACTCGCCCCGCTCGCGGGCATTCTCGACAAAATCAAACAACACGATCACGTGGCTGACGATCACCCCGACCAGCGCAATTATGTCCAGAAAGGCCATAAAACCGAAAGAACGGTTCATGACGTAGAGCACGGCAAATGCACCGCAGACACCGTAGGGAACGGCCGCGAACACCAGCAGGGGTTTGAGCGCAATGCCGCACTGGATCACCAGCATGATATAAATCGCGACGATACAGATAAACAGCACAGTCTTCAGCTGACTGTTACCGTCCTGGGCACTGGCCGCGATCCCGGTAATTTGCATTTCGTAGCCCGGTGGCAATTTGTTGCGAAATGCCTGGGGAAATACACCTTCTTCAGTCACCTGAAATGGACGCCGATGGTCCTGCCCGGTTATGCCGCCGGCATCCTGGTGAACATGTGGATTGACGCCGATACCTTCAACATTCCGCTCACGGCGGGATGACGACTCAGGACGCTGCGGTATCCTGTTCCAGGCGGCGCCACACGCAACTGCTATCACAGGCCTTGTCGATGGCATCCAGCCGTGACATGTGCGCCTCGCACTCGGCGTCATCCGCCCTGATCACGGCCAGCGCAGGACGATCAGCCGCAAGCCGCTGAATGCTGTCACGCCGCTGTCCGTTACTGTCGATATGGGCATCCAGCGACAGGCTCACCTGCCCGCCCGTCATCGCCAGGTACACGTCGGCAAGAATCTCGGCATCGAGCAAGGCGCCGTGCAGCTGCCGCTGTGAATTGTCTATTTCATAACGACGGCACAGCGCATCGAGGCTGTTGCGTTGCCCCGGGTGCATACGGCGCGCCAGTGACAGGGTGTCCAGCACCCCGCAATGGTCTTTCACACTGCCGGGCGAGTCTTCCAGCAGGCCAAACTCGTGATTGATAAATCCGACGTCAAAGGGTGCATTGTGTATGACCAGCTCGGCGCCCTGTACAAACTCGAGGAACTCTGCCGCGATGTCTGCAAAGCGCGGCTTGTCGGCGAGTGATTCATTGGTAATGCCATGCACCTCGATCGCACCGGCATCAATCTGGCGGTCAGGCTGAATGTACTGGTGATAGGTATTGCCTGTCAGGCGCCGGTCGAGCAGTTCAACACAGCCGATTTCAATAATGCGATGGCCGTCGGCCGGTTCCAGGCCGGTGGTTTCGGTATCGAGTACGATCTGGCGCATAGACTATCCGGCCTTCGCTTTGTAGATACACTGCAGGGTCGAATTTATTTGACCAGGGTCGGTTACTGGCCGAATGAATTCGGCCCTGCAGGGGAACGGTCTGTGTATTTTACTTGCCACGTTTTTTTTACAACAGCTCATCAATTGCCTGGTTGGCGAGTGCATCGGCCTGTTCATTTTCCAGGTGTCCGCTGTGCCCCTTCACCCAGGCCCATTCAATGTCGTGTTCCAGCGTTGCCTTGTCAAGACGCTGCCAGAGATCAACATTCTTGACCGGCTTCTTCGCCGCGGTTTTCCAGCCACGCTTTTTCCAGTTGATCATCCACTCCTGGATACCCTTCATGACATACTGTGAATCCGTGGTTAGCCTGACCCTGCAGGGACGCGTCAGACTCTCCAGCCCCTTGATGGCCGCCATCAGTTCCATGCGGTTATTGGTTGTCTCGGCCTCGGCACCGTACAGGGTCTTTTCATGGCCGTTATGGCGCAGCAGCACGCCCCAGCCACCCGGCCCGGGATTCCCGCGACAGGCGCCATCGGTGTATATCTCCGTATCAGCGGACACGGCGAACATTACCCTGGCTGGAGCTGGGCAGCCCGACCGGGAACAGGCGACGGCGCCGCTGGCTCAGAGCATTCAGGGGCGTCATCACGATGGTGCGCTTGCGCGCAACCAGGATATAACTGGCAGACAGGTACTTGCGTCCGTAGCCCGTGGAGGGTCCGTGCAGGCGCATGCGTTCAAGCACACGCCTGTTCTGGACCGGTGGTCGCTGAAACAGGTAGTGACAGTGCAGCGTGTCGAATCCCAGCAGACCGAGCCAGTCCTTGATGCGGTTCATACTGATAAAGCGTGTATCCCACGGCATGCGCCGTCCCGGGGTGAGTACGCGACGCACACCCCACAGGCTGCGCGGATTAAATCCAAGGATGACCAGGTGGCCGTCGGGTATCAGGCTGCGGTCGGCCTCGCGTAAAACCTGGTGTGGATCGTCGGACAGCTCCAGGGTGTGCGGCAGCACGATGGCATCGACCGAATCACTCATGATCGGCCAGTCATCGGTCGACCCGCCCAGACCGGCCTGCTCATGCGTCAGAGGTTCGACGCTTTGTATAATCTGGTGCGGAATACGGCTGTCATCGAGTCGACAGTGTTCCCAGGGGGGATCGATCACCATCAGGTGATAACCGAACAGGGTCGGCAACTCGACCTGCAGTGCAGCCAGCTCCGCCTCCGCCAGCAGGCGCCCCAGCGGGCGCTGGTACCAGTGCCGCAGCGAGGCGGCGCGAGACAGGGTGTGCTTGTCCTTGCTCATGGCAGGGAAATGATAGCGTATTGGCGGCACAAACGCGCCAGAAAATGCCGCCTGTATGAAAATTATTGACCCGTTCCAGACAGCCTGTCAGCATATGCGTCCCGTGATCACTAATATTGCCAATCCGGTCCCGCGTACCGCTGGGCCAACTAACAGTGAACCGGGTCACACTCATTACATCAAGGCACCTTCAGACGACGCCGATAACCTGGTTTCATGAACCTCATACGCACAACACTTGTCTGCACCACTCTACTGCTTGCCGGTGGTTGCGCCACCGTCGACCCGGTTGCCACGACGCCTGCTGAACCCGCCCCGGTTGAGCACACATCCCGAACGAAATCACTGCACGTCATCCACGTACCACAACAACCGGCTACATCGCTGCAAACGATCACTGTCGTCGATGAGAACGTTGCAGAAACTATCGCGCCGCCCGCCGCGTTCTGGGACCAGGTACGTGACGGCTTTCGTCTTCCGGATGGCAAGCAGTCACGGGTCAGAAAACGTACGGCCGAATACGGCAGAAACCCGCGACAGGTTGAACGTATCTTTGCACGCGGCCAACCCTACCTCACCTATATATTATCTGAAGTCCAGAAACGCGGCTTCCCGACGGAAATCGTGTTACTGCCATTCATTGAAAGCGGCTACGATCCGTTTGCCTATTCGTATGGGCGCGCAGCCGGCATGTGGCAGTTCATCCCGACAACCGGAAAGATGTATGGCCTGCAGCAGGACTGGTGGTATGACGGACGACGCGACGTCGTGGAATCCACCCAGGCCGCGCTTGACTATCTTGATTATTTACAGAACAAGTTCGACGGTGACTGGTTGCTCGCGGTCGCCGCCTATAATTCCGGTAGCGGCGCGGTCAGCAAGGCCATCAAGAAAAATCGCAAGAACGGCAAGCCCATCGACTTCTGGCACCTGGACCTGCCCAGCGAGACCTCTGCCTACGTACCCAAGTTACTGGCCATCAGCAATATCGTGCGGGCACCGGCCAACTATGACATCAGCCTTGCCCCCGTCGAGACAGAGCAGACCTTTACCGTCGTCGAGAC
>CAJQNP010000317.1 GCA_905479705.1 uncultured Gammaproteobacteria bacterium | reverse complement strand
GTGGACAGATTCGTCAACGTGACGGCCAACATCGTAGGCCAGGTCATCGCGGGTAATACCCATCAGGTCGTTGGAGACCATGCGGGCGTAATCGGCCGGATCCTGCTCGGTACCGATATAAGTGTTAATGGCTGACAGACCCATGGCCACGGCACCGGAACGGTCCATGGCGGCCTTGTCGACCAGTCGGATTTTAAGATCAGTGCCATCGGCCCAACGCATTACTTCGTAGGCGGCACCACAACATGCCATACCACCGCCGATGAGAAGAATATCTACTTCTTCCTCGACGACTTCTGGATTTCCAAATTCACCTGCCATGTCAAATACCTCTTTTCTTGAATTTTGTTTGGATCGAGCCGGCTCAGGCCTTGATCAGTTCGCTGCGATCGCCTTCACGGAAACCGTTGCACTGCACGAAGAAGCCAGGCTCTTCGATCTTGGACATATCAGCTTCCGGCTTGCCACCGTATGGATCGATAGAACCTTCCGGGGTGGTACGGATCGGGAACTTGAAGCGCTTCAGGGTGCCGTTGCGGAACTTGATGGTCCACATGATGGAATCCGAACCACGCAGAGGCTGCACGGAACCGCCCAGCGGTACGATGTCAGCATAGTGACGTGCTTCAATGGCCTGCTGCGGGCAAATCTTCACGCAGGAATAACACTCCCAGCACTGCTCGGGCTCCTGGTTGAAGGCCTTCATGGCATGGCCGGTTTCAGAACCGTCCTTGTCCAGCTTCATGAGGTCGTGCGGGCAAATGTACATGCAAGCGGTCTTGTCCTGACCCTTACAGCCGTCGCACTTTTCTGTACGTACAAATGTTGGCATGTTATTTCTCCATCTTCTATTGTTGATTACTGCAGTTAATACTCCGTTGCCCTGTCGAAGCAGCAGCGGTCTCTAGAGTCGTTACTTGGCGGAGTGTCCGCTCATCTTGATCTCGACCTTCTCCGTCAGGGTGGCGTAGTAGGCCTGCAGCACCTTGGCCACTTCCGGACGACTGAACGTCGCCGGCAGATCCTCTCCCTCGGAGAGCATCTTGCGCACCTTGGTACCGGACAGCAGTACGCGGTCCCCGGCCTCGTGCGGGCAGGTCTTCATGGAACCCATGCCGCCGCACTTGTTGCACCAGAAGGTCCAGTCGATCTTCAGCGGCTCGGTTTCCAGCGCGTCAGACGGGATCTCGTCGAAGATATGGTGCGCGTCGAACGGGCCGTAGTAGTCACCGACACCGGCATGGTCACGACCGACAATCAGGTGGGAACAGCCGTAGTTCTGGCGGAACAGCGCATGCAGCAGCGCCTCGCGCGGGCCGGCATAGCGCATATCCAGCGGGTAACCGGCCTGGATCACCGTGTTCTTGACGAAGTAATTGTCGATCAGCACCTGGATGGCCTCGGAGCGAACATCAGCAGGGATGTCGCCGGGCTTCAGCTTGCCGAGCAGGGAGTGGACCATCACGCCATCGCAGATTTCCACCGCGATCTTGGCCAGGTACTCGTGGGAACGGTGCATCGGGTTGCGGGTCTGGAAGGCGGCGATAGTGCTCCAGCCACGCTTATCATATTCTGCACGGGTTTCAGCCGGGGTCATAAACTGCTCACCGTACTGCTCGGGGAATCCACCCTGCGACAGTACCTTGATCGGACCGGCGAGGTTGACGTCGCCCTGGTCCATGACCATTTTCACACCCGGGTGCTCATCGTCGGTGGTCTTGTAGACCATCATGCACTCGTGCTTCTTGTCGATGCCGTACTTCTCGGTGACCGTCATGGTGGCGAGGATTTCACCACTCTCGGAATCGGCCAGCGCGATGTCGTCACCTTCGCTAATGCCGTTAGCCGCGACTTCATCGGTGGACAGTGTGATCGGGATCGGCCAGAACAGACCGCTGGCCATCTTCATGCCGTCGCAGACGCCTTCCCAGTCGGCGTGGGTCATGAAACCATCCAGCGGGGTAAAACCACCGATACCCATCATAATGATGTCGCCGGCTTCGCGGGATGACACGTTGATCTTGGTCAGGCCAGCTGCGCGAGCCTGTTCGGCTGCGAGTGCGTCCCCTTCGAGCAACAGCGGTTTGAGGTCACCGCCGCCGTGTGGTTTTACCAGTGTGGACATAAAGTCTCCTTTAAAACCGTTTTATAGAATCCTGGTTTGCGCTGCCTGTGTATAACTTCCGGCGCGCATGTCACGCCTCCTAGGGAGGGGCCGCAAACAATACCCCTTTGGTTGTGATTTTCAAACCAGTAATATCTTGCCGCGAATAAAACCAGCTTATCCCCGCGAGAACCGCGATTTACGCCTCTATCTAATTGTATTTATTAATAATACTTATCCACAGGTATATCTGCATACGCTTATCTGGCGATACTCTATCCACAGGCCATGCAAGGCTATTTATCCACAGGCGGGGAGAACGGAGTTCACGGGATGAGGCCGATCATTTGCGCACCTATCACGACAAGCATCAGTGCGAACACCCGTTGCAGGGTCGGCCTTGGTAAATGGTGTGCCAGGCGCGCCCCCAGCGGGGCCGCCGGCACGCTGGCGAGCACCACGGCGGCCATCGCCGGCCAGTACACGTAGCCGCTGTTGAGACCCGGCTGTTGCGGCAGACCCAGGCCACCGAGGATAAAGCCGAGTGTCCCGGCGATGGCAATCGGCAGGCCAATGGTCGCGGCCGTGCCCACCGCCATACGGATATCCACGCGGTGCCACAGCAGGTACGGCACCGACAGGGTGCCGCCGCCGATCCCGAGCAGGCCCGAGACCAGCCCGATGACACCGCCCGCCCCGGCCAGTCCACCGCGCCCCGGCAACCGGCGATGTGCCGCTGGCCTTGCCCCGACGAACAGCTGCAGCGCAACCAGCAGGACAAATACCCCGAACACCAGCGCCAGCCCCTCGCTGCTGAACTGCTGCGCCAGCCAGGCACTGGCCAGCGCACCCGGCAGGATACCCGGCAACATGCCGCGCACGGCCGGCCAGTACACACTGCCCCGGCGGTTGTGTGCCAGCAGGGACGAGATCGACGTCGGGATAATGGTTGCCAGCGAGGTACCGACGGCGAAGTGCATGATGCTGTCAGCGGGAAGGCCCTGGCGGGCAAAAAGCAGCGCCAGCGCCGGCACAATGACCAGGCCGCCGCCGATGCCGAGCAGGCCGGCCATCATGCCGGCGATGGCACCGGTCAGCAGGTAGGTTGTTAATTCCATGGCGGGATTGTATCCAAAGGTGGTGTTACAGGGTTTTGACTGTGATGTAATTCTTGCTTCTCAGTAAGCTCTGACTTGTGAGCAATTTTCACCAATAGATTTCGCCCTCCGTACGAACTGCCTGATCTTAATCGGGTCTCGCCCCGATAGGCGAGGCACTTTTTGCGAAGCCCGGAATCCGTGATAACCCGCGTGCGTCCCGGATTACGGCGCTTCACGCCTCCATCCGGGCTACAAGGAAGAATCCGACAGTGATATCAGCGTAGCCCGGCTGCTGCGAAGCAGCATCCGGGGAGACAATGGCCTCAATTCCCTGTTGACCGGAGTTCAAGATGGTTCACTACCGCCGCAACCGGATTCCCGGCGGCTCCTATTTCTTCACCGTCGCCCTCCACAACCGCAGGAGTCACGTTCTTACAGAACAAATCAATTTCCTGCGCAAGGCATTCCGGCAGACGCAGTCACGCCAGCCGTTTAGCATCGATGCCATCGTCATCCTGCCAGAACACCTGCATACCATCTGGACCCTGCCGCCCGGTGATGCCGACTACTCCGGCCGCTGGCGCGCCCTCAAGGGCGGGTTTACGCGTGCACTGCACCGGGCAGGAATACCCGTTCCACATCATGCCAGCGGGGAATACGCCCTTTGGCAAAGGCGGTTCTGGGAACATACCCTCAGGGATGAACGTGATCGCCAACACCACGTGGATTACATACATTACAACCCCGTCAAACACGGTTATGTGTCGGCCGTGGCTGACTGGCCCTGGTCATCTTTTCACCGTTATGTGCAACAGGGATTGTTACCACGAGACTGGGCGGGGACTGGTGAACTCCACGACGAACAAATGGGTGAGTAATCCCGTCCATATGCCGGTTGCGAAATTCCACCAAGGTAGCCCGGATGGAGCGCAGCGCAATCCGGGGTGGTGGAGTTCATGGGGACTTCCGGATTCATGGGGCAAGATTAGCCCCGGTCCCGGATTACGGCGCCTCACGCCTCCATCCGGGCTACAGAACTACGGGCCTGGGTGGTAGTAGTCAGTGTTGATTGGGGTTTGACGTTAAACCCCCTTGGCGCAGCCGAGCATCGCAGTGAAAACCGGGAGAAGCTCGCGCCCTGTTTGAGCGAATCGAGTGTCAGCGAGATCGCGAGTTGCGCGAGCGCCGGGCTTTGCGAGACGCGCAGGAAACCCGCTTTAGCGGGCAAGCCACTGGGGGCCACCTTTCTTTTGGGTACTTTTCTTTGGTGGCCAAAGAAAAGTACCTCGCCTATCGGGGCGAAACCCGATTTAAATCAAGAAGCACGCCAGACAGAGTGATATCAAACATGGATTCCCGCCTGCGCGGCAATGACGAGGATCAAGCGACTGTCGTATGCCGTCGCGCAAGCGCCACTTCCACATGCTAAACAATGTATGTAGGAGCGCCTTGCAGGCGCGAACCGGCCGGTCAGCTGTTTTCAAGCATGCACTCTGCCTCGGCGACCACGGCATCGACCGTCACATCCGCGATATCACCGCTGTCACTTTGCAGCCAGCGTGCCTGCGCATGCCACGGGTGATAGCGCGCCGGGTCGCCCGGGCCAAACAGGGTCAGCGTTGGCGTGTCCCGTGCCGCGGCGATATGGCCCAGGCCGGAATCATTGCCGATAAAC
>CAJQNP010000316.1 GCA_905479705.1 uncultured Gammaproteobacteria bacterium | reverse complement strand
AGAGCGCGTGGCGCGTTGAATGACTGAAGGGCAGCCCGCAGGGCGAGCGTGGCGAGTAGTCCAGTGGTTGTTAGTGAGTGTGTTACTGGATTCCCGCCTGCGCGGGAATGACGGGTGAGCGGGGATGACCGGTGAGCGGGGATGACCAGTGAGCGGGGCAGGCGGGTGAGTATGAAATACAAAAAGCTATGTCGTCATGCCCGCGAAAGCGGGTATCCAGATGCCCCCTGGCTTGTATGGATGCTTGAAGGCATGGGTTCCCGCCTGCGCGGGAATGACGGGTGAGCGGGGATGACGGGTAAGCAGGGCCGGCGGGTAAGCGGGATGGCTGCATGCTGCTCCTGTTTATTTACTGTTCACGTGATTGACACACGCACTTGGTCAGAATATCGGTGATAGACAAACACACTCAGTCAGAAAAACCAGGCCGCAAGGGCAGGCGTCTCGACTGGCTCATTCGCCTGACTGTTATCCCGCTGCTCATCCTGGCGGGTGCCTGGTTCGTGACAGGCATGCCCGGCAGGAGCTGGTCGGGACCGCTGCCGCCACTGACAGACAAGGAACAGCGGATCCATGACAACCTGGAACGCCATGTTGAAGCACTGGCGGGCCGGATCGGCGAGCGCAACGTCTGGCGCCCCGAGGCGATGGCAGCCGCTGCCGGGTATATCCGCAGCACACTGGAAGACGCGGGCTACGTGGTCAACGTCCAGCCCTTTACCAGCCGCGGTCAGACCGTGGCCAATATCGAGGCCGTCCTGCCTGGCCATGCGGCGGCGGAGGAAATCATTGTCGTCGGGGCGCATTACGACTCGGTGGCCGGTTGCCCGGGTGCCAACGACAATGCCTCGGGGGTGGCGGCCTTGCTGGAGCTTGCGCGCCTGCTTGCCGGGACGACGCTGCCGCGTAGCGTACGCTTCGTGGCCTTCGCCAACGAGGAGGCACCATTTTTCTACGGCGACGAGATGGGGAGTAACCTGTATGCCGCCGCTGCGCTGGCGCAGGGCGAGCGCATCGAGGCGATGCTCTCGCTGGAGACGCTGGGTTATTACACCGATCAGCCGGGCAGCCAGCTTTATCCCTTTCCGTTCAGCCTGTTCTACCCGGATACCGGCAATTTCATCGGCTTCGTGGGCAATCTCTCATCCCGCTCCCTGGTTCGCCAGGCGGTCGGCGCCTTTCGCGCCTCGACGGCGTTCCCCTCGGAGGGTGTGGCGGCGCCCAGCGGGATCGAGGGGATTCACTGGTCAGATCACTGGTCCTTCTGGGAGGCCGGTTACCCGGCCATCATGGTCACGGACACGGCGCCGTTCCGTTACCCGCACTATCATGAAGCCAGCGATACGCCGCAACGGCTTGACTACGCCGGCCTGGCGCGGGTGACCGGCGGGTTGGCGGCGGTCATCGAGGTGCTTGCTGCAGAGTAGTGGGGGGCGTGCCGGGGGGCTGTCCCCGGGTATTTGATGCGTTGTGTGTTGCCTTTGCACAAGGTCTTGACGCCTGTGCCGGGTCTTTGACTCACTTGCCCCGGCCAGGATGGACCGGGGCAAGGTGATCAT
Source organism: uncultured Gammaproteobacteria bacterium (assembly GCA_905479705.1). GTDB lineage: Bacteria > Pseudomonadota > Gammaproteobacteria > UBA9214 > UBA9214 > UBA9214. The sequence continues at coordinate 1,402 of CAJQNP010000316.1, read as the reverse complement.
GGCCTTTTATACGAAGCTGACGTAGAGATAAAGCAGGCCCAGGGTGAAGGCAATGCCGATCAGGCCCATCACGATGGTACTGATGTTGTTTTTACGCCAGCCCCGGACGATCCAGTAGCTTTCCAGGCCGATGAAGCCGGCTGCCGCGCCGTAGGCCATGAGAAGGGCCTTGGGTTCCAGGTTCATGTACATGATGAACATGGCATAAAACGCGAATGCCACACCCATCGGCGTCAGCGAGAATATCCAGTCCTCTGCCTCGGTCTTTCCCCTGCTCGTGGTTAACAGTTTATTCAGCTTGCTGGTCTCTTCCATATCACTGCTCCCGGTGGTTAAAAATGTGCAGCGAGATATCTACCATGTTGCCAGGCCCCTGTACATGAGGCAGGTCAAATAGAAAAGAAAAGTAGCCTTTTGGCTAGTAGCTGAGACCGTAAGGTGTGTGCGCTTCGCAGGGTTGAATTCGGACGCGCGTTACAGGCCAGTCACAGGCTGAAAGCCCGGGCGGGAATTTGCGAGTACGGCATAGAATTTATTTAAGGGTGCAAATAAAAAATCTATGACGACATGTTTGCGAGTGGGCGTGTTTAATCGGGCGCTGTACTTGCCTCGTCTTCCTGCCATTGCGGTGTCGTATCGCCGAGCAGGGTGTGGCCGCTGACCTCGGTGATGACCAGTCTTCCCTCTTCCCGTTCATAGGTGGCGTATTCGCGGAACCGGCTGGTCATGGTTTCGCCGTCCTGGATGGTGTTCTCGGTGACGGTTGATTGCGATACGCCGCTCAGGCCGTCCGGCATGACGTGAATCACGGTGTCCTCGCGCTGATAGTAATAGTTACCACCGCTTGCCCAGCCCTCTTCAATGATTTCCAGGTACTGGTCCTTGCGAACGGTGACCTTGGCCATCCATTTCTTGTAGGGAAACTCGACAATCTTTTTGAACGATTCGGCCAGGTAGGTGCCGATGCCGGCCGCGTCACGGTTCATTGATGCGACATCTGTGGCATCGATAACCTGTTGTATCTGCTCGTCGGTGATCCGCTCAGCCGCGTGGGTCGGGAGAGACAGCAAGACGGATACCACTGTGCTTGTTATTAGTCTGCACATGTGTTTTCTCCTGCACCGGCTTGTCTGGTGGCGTCTGTGTTGCAGGCGCCGCATGGGTTAGCACACCGGTAGCTTGATTAAACCACTGTCCATTGTCCTGGTGGAATTGGACTTAAGTACGGGAGGCGACATTCAGGGCAGGCCTGCTGCTGTCCCGCTCAACAATCACGAAATAGAGTAAATAAGATCATTACAGTATTTCGTGGCGTTGTAATGAATATAGACATGAAATACAGAAAATGGAATTGCGTCATAGCCGTGAAGCCGGGTATCCAGGTGGCCTCTGGTTTGTATGG
>CAJQNP010000315.1 GCA_905479705.1 uncultured Gammaproteobacteria bacterium | reverse complement strand
GTCAGCCTGGGGACCTCGGCACCGGAAATCCTGGTCTCCGTGACGGCCGCCCTGCAGGGCAATGCCGGGCTGGCGATCGGTAATGCCATCGGCTCCAATATCATCAACACCGGCCTGATTCTCGGCATTACCGCCATCATCGTGCCGCTCGGCGTTCGTTCGAGCATCATCAAACGCGAACTACCGGTGATGCTGCTGGTGATGGTCCTCGCACTGTTGCTGCTGCTTGACGGAACCCTGGGACGCATCGACGGCGCGATAATGCTGACTGGCATGGCCGGAATACTGTTCTGGGTGGTGCAGATCGGACGACGTTCACGCACGGACGGTGCAGACCCCATCAGTGGCGAATTTGCCGACGAGATCCCGACCGACATGCCCATGGGCCGCGCGGTATTCTGGCTGGTCGTTGGCGGCCTGGTGCTGATCGGCAGTTCACGGATGCTGGTCTGGGGCGCGGTGTCGGTCGCACACTCGATGGGGGTCAGTGACCTGGTCATTGGCCTGACCATTGTTGCGCTGGGCACCAGCCTGCCGGAACTCGCCGCCTCGGTGATGAGCGCCATCAAGAAAGAACATGATATCGCCCTCGGCAATATCATCGGTTCAAACATCTTCAATATCCTCGCCGTACTGGGTCTGCCGGGGCTCATCGATCCGGGGCCGATTGATGCGGCGGTACTGACACGCGACTACCCGATCATGCTCGGCCTGTGCGTGATGCTGTTTATCATGGCCTATGGCCTGCGCGCCCCGGGGCGCATAAACCGCCTGGAAGGCGCCATCCTGGTGGCCAGCTTTTGCGGCTACCAGACCCTGTTATACTTCAGCGAATTGGCAACATGACCGGCGCAGTCCCGGCCCGCATAGCCGTACACTAACCCCGGACACTCACGACACAGCATCTCCATGATCGACCAGAAACTGCAGGATCTCGCACTCGCCGTTATCGATACCGAGGCCGCCGCCATTAACGGCCTGGCCCGGGAAATCCGCCAGCCCTCGTTTCTCGAGGCCTGCCGCCTGATGCTGGAATGCAGGGGCCGCGTGGTTGTCACCGGCATGGGCAAGTCCGGCCATATCGCCGGCAAGATCGCCGCCACACTGGCAAGCACCGGCACGCCCGCCTTCTTCGTGCACCCGGGTGAGGCCAGTCACGGTGACCTCGGCATGATTACCACCGCGGACGTGTTGCTGGCACTGTCCAACTCGGGCGAGACCGGTGAAATCGTCACCATCCTGCCGATCATCAAGCGGCTGGATGTACCCCTGATTGCGATGACCGGCAACCCCGGGTCCACCCTGTCGCTGGCCGCCTCGGCAAACATCAATGTCAGCGTCGAGAAAGAGGCCTGCCCGCTGGGGCTTGCCCCCACCGCCAGCACCACCGCCGCACTTGCCATGGGCGATGCACTGGCCGTCGCCCTGCTTGAATCACGCGGCTTTACCGAAGAGGATTTTGCGCGCTCCCACCCGGGCGGTGCGCTGGGCCGCCGCCTGCTGCTGCTGATAGATGACCTGATGCACACCGGCGATGCCATACCGCGCGTGTCTGTCGACACCTCGCTGACGGATGCCCTGATGGAAATGACACGCAAGGGGCTGGGCATGACCGTGGTGGTTGATGACCAGGACCGGGTGGCCGGTGTCTATACCGACGGTGACCTGCGTCGTTCAATCGACCACAAGATCGACCTGCACGACGCCGTGGTGCGCGACGTGATGACAGCCGCTCCCAAGACCGTGCAACCCGGCATGCTCGCCGCCGAGGCCCTGCAGATCATGGACAAGACCAAAATCAACGCCCTCCCCGTCGTCGATGCTGACAACAAGCTGGTTGGCGCCCTCAACATGCATGACATGCTGCGCGCCGGCGTGGTGTAACACAGAACCGACAACACTATGAAAGACATACTCGAAAAAGCAGCCCGTATCCGCCTGGTAATCTTTGATGTTGACGGTGTGCTCACCGATGGCAGCCTGTTTGTCGGTGACGATGGCCAGGAATACAAGGCCTTCAACTCGCGCGACGGCCATGGCATCAAGATGCTCATCAAGCACGGCGTCACCGTTGCCATCATTACCGGTCGTACCTCGAAGGTGGTCGAACACCGCATGGAAAATCTCGGCATCGAGCATGTCTACCAGGGACAGCTGGAGAAACTGCCCGCCTTTGAAAAGCTCACCGCCGACCTCGGCATCAGCCCCGGGGAAACGGCCTACGTCGGCGATGACGTCGTTGACCTGCCGGTCATGCGCCGCGTCGGTATGGCCATCGCGGTACAGGACGCCCATTCACTGGTACGCACCCACAGCCACTGGCAGACGCCCAGCAATGGCGGTCGCGGCGCCGCGCGGGATGTCTGCGAAATGATCATGGAAGCACACGGTGTACTTGAACAGGAACTGAGCAGCTACCTGTGAACAGCAGACAGCTTGGCCTGTATGCCGGTCTGGCACTGCTGGTGGTCGCCACCGGCTGGTTCCTGTTTACCCAGGAAACCGGCTTGCAAAGACCCACTGCAAGTGCCAGCGGGGCCGACGCCTTCGTCGAGGACATGGACCTGAAGGTCCTCAACGAGACGGGCCAGCTGGAATACCGCGTCATCGCGCGCCGCATGCTGCACTACCCCGGCGATGAACGCTTCACCCTCGAACAGCCCGACATCAAGCTGCACCAGTCAAACGGCGACACCTGGCACATCGTCTCCGATCGCGGCGAGACCACCGAGGATGCCGACATCGTCTGGCTGCTCGGTGATGTCGACATCAAGCGCCGCGGCACCGCGGCCAGCGAGCCGCTGCACATCATTACCAGTGACCTGCTGGTCAAGCCTGAAGAAGAAGTCGCCGAGACCGATAACGCCACGACGATTATTTCCGAAGGGCTTGAGGTCTATGGCATCGGTGCAAGGGCAGACTTCAAAAACGACACGCTGGAACTGCGTTCCAGTGTCAGGGGCCGCTATGACACGTCCAGCTAGCAGCCGCACGCAGGGACTGCTCGCCTGCCTGCTGCTGGGTACCGCCCTGCTGCCGACCCCGGCCCCTGCGCTGGATGCCGACCGCGAGCAACCGATCACCATCGAGGCAGACCAGGCCAGCCTGAACGACAAGACCGGCTTCAGCGTCTACACCGGTAACGTCAGGCTGCAACAGGGCACACTCATCTTTACCGGCAACAGGATGACCGTGCAGCTCACCGACAAGAAGCTGGACACCATTATCCTGACCGGCACACCGGCCACCTACGTGCAGCGTCCGGAAGGCAAGCCGCACGACCAGCATGCGGAGGCCGGGGTGATCGAGTATTACGCCATCGATGAACGCGTCGTCCTGCTCGACAAGGCACGCATCTGGGAAACCGGCGACGAGGAATTTCGCAGCGAGCGCATCGTCTTCAACCTGAAGTCGGACACGGTTGACGCCGGTGGCGGTGGTGACAGCGGCCGTGTACACATCACCATTCAACCCAAGGACACGGGCGGCAAGAAAAAACAGGGCGCCAAAAAGAACACGCCGGATGCTGACGACACCACGCCGGAGCCGCAACAACCGTGAGCGTGCTGAATGCCATCAACCTGGGCAAGAGTTACGCGTCGCGGCGCGTCGTCGATGATGTCTCGCTGGATGTCAGCAGTGGCCAGGTCGTCGGCCTGCTGGGTCCAAACGGGGCCGGCAAGACCACCTGCTTCTACATGATCGTCGGCCTGGTTCCCTGTGGCGAAGGCCGCATCGAACTCGACAACGTCGACCTCACCACGCAACCCATGCACCGGCGCGCGCAATACGGCCTGGGTTACTTGCCCCAGGAGGCCTCCGTCTTCAGAAAGCTGTCCGTCGCCGACAACATTATGGCGGTGCTGGAGATACGCAAGGACCTCAACAAGGCCAATCGCAAGGAACTGCTGGAGTCATTGCTGCACGAACTGCATATCGGTCACCTCATCGACCAGCCCGGCGTCAGTCTCTCCGGCGGAGAACGCCGCCGCGTCGAGATTGCGCGCGCGCTCGCCGCGGATCCACGCTTCATCCTGCTTGATGAACCGTTTGCCGGCGTCGACCCGATCTCGGTCATCGACATCCAGCGCATTATCGAGCACCTCTGCGACCGCGATATCGGGGTCCTGATCACCGACCACAATGTCCGCGAGATACTGGGAATCTGCCACCATGCCTACATCCTCAACGCCGGAAAGGTGATAGCGGCCGGCACCCCGGAAGAAGTGCTTAATGATCAGCATGTTCGTGACGTTTACCTGGGCAGTGAATTTCGTTTGTAAGCCATCCGCGGGATCGGTATAACTCTATGTATGGCATGGAAAATGCACTATACTTTTTGTATGAACAGTGTGGTTTCACGTCTGCACTACAAAAACTCTAGATGAAGCAATCACTACAACTCAGAATAGGTCAGTCACTGACCATGACCCCGCAGCTGCAGCAGGCGATCCGCCTGTTACAGCTCTCCACCCTGGAGCTGCAGAGCGAGGTACAGGAGGCACTGGAATCCAACCCGATGCTGGAACAGGACGAGGGCAGCGGCGCGGAGTCCCCGGAAGCAGACGCCAGCGCCGGCCAGCCCGACAAGGAGCCGGCCAGCACGGCGACCGACAGCAACGGTGACAGCGAGAATATTCCCGATGAACTGCCCACCGACAGCAACTGGGAAGATGTCTTTGATACCGGCGCCACCAGTTTCAGCGCACCCGAGGCCGGCAGCGGGCGCGATATTACCGAAACCATCACCGTCACCGGCCAGGGCCTGCATGATCACCTGCTGTGGCAACTGGAGCTGACGCATTTTTCCGAAAAAGACCGGCATATCGCCCGCATCATTATCGACTCGATCGATAACGACGGTTACCTGACCACCACGGTCGATGAAATACAAGAGCACCTCGACGACCGGCTGGAGACAGAGCGCGACGAGGTCGAGGCCGTCCTGCACCGCGTCCAGCAATTCGACCCGGTCGGCGTGGCCGCACTGGATATCCAGGACAGCCTGCAATTACAGCTGCAACAGTTTGATGCAACCACACCCTGGCTGAAACAGGCACGCCTGCTGCTGCGCGACCACTTCAAGCTGCTCAGCAGCCGTGATTACACCAGGCTGTCACGCAAGATGAAGCTGCCCACGGACGACTTGCAGCACGTCATTCACCTGATCCAGTCACTGAATCCGCGCCCCGGCTCCGCGTTTGATGATGCCGAACCGGAATACATTGTGCCGGACGTGTACGTCGTCAAGAAAAACGGCAAGTGGCAGGTCGAACTGAACATGGAGTCCACGCCCAAGCTGCGCATCAACAACCTCTACGCCAGCATGATCAAGCGCGGCAACAACAGCAAGGACAACACCTACCTGCGCGACAACCTGCAGGAGGCGCGCTGGTTCCTGAAAAGCCTGCAAAGCCGGCACGACACCCTGCTGAAAGTGGCCAGCTGCATCGTCGATCGCCAGCAGGGCTTTTTTGAACATGGCGAGGAAGCCATGAAACCGATGGTGCTGCGCAGTATCGCAGACACCATCGAGATGCATGAATCCACGGTATCACGCGTGACCACACGCAAGTACATGCACACGCCGCGAGGCATCTACGAATTCAAGTATTTCTTCTCAAGCCATGTCAGCACAGAATCCGGCGGCGAATGCTCGGCAACCGCGATTCGCGCCATCATCAAGAAGCTGGTTGCCGCCGAAAATCCGGCCAAACCGCTGAGTGACAGCAAAATGGCCAATGTGCTTGCAGAACAGGGTATCAACGTCGCAAGGCGGACCATCGCGAAATACCGCGAATCCCTGTCGATTTCACCTTCAAATGAACGAAAGCGCCTCGCCTAGGCGCCCAAAAAGGAGTGTTTCTATGAAAATCAACCTGACCGGACATCATGTCGACCTTACAACTCCCCTGCGCGACTATGTCAACAGCAAGATGGAGCGGCTGGAACGTCACTTCGACCATGTCACCGATACCCATGTCGTGCTGAGCGTGGAAAAGTTACGCCACAAGGCGGAAGCAACCATGCACATCACCGGTGGCAACATCTTTGCCGATGCGGAACAGGAAAACATGTATGCCGCCATCGATGCACTGGTCGACAAGCTGGATCGCCAGGTCAAGAAGCACAAGGAAAAGATGACCGATCACCACCGTAGCGAGGGCTCAATCGCAAGAGACCTGTAAGCCGGCTGAACGGGCAATACAGATCGACCGAACCGACCACCATGAACATAACCGATCTACTCAGTCCTGACCGCGTCGCCTGCTGTGACGACGTGGCCAGCAAAAAGAGACTGCTTGAACAAATCAGTGAGCTGCTCGCTGGCAGCGCAACGGGACTCTCTGACAGCGAGATTTTTGAGGCACTGATCAGCAGGGAAAAGCTCGGCAGCACGGGCCTCGGCAAGGGTGTGGCCATTCCGCATGGCCGCATGCCGGAACTGGAAAGCCCTGTTTGTGCGTTCATAAAGCTGTCCACAGCCGTTGACTTCGATGCATCGGATGGCGAGCCAGTCGATCTGGTATTTGCCCTGCTGGTGCCGGAAGACTCCACCGAGGAACACCTGCAGGTGTTATCAACCATTGCCGAGATATTCAGCAACAGCGGGGTCTGCACTGCCCTGCGTGACTGCGATAGCGGTGATTGCCTGCAGCAGCAGTTGTTCCAGTGGGAGGCCCGGCGCATCCCGGCATGAGTACCACGCTAGACATCCAGACCCTCTACAGGGCCCTGCAGGAGAAACTCGGGCTGGTCTGGTTGTCCGGCGAGCAGTACAAGGAACAGGCCGTACACACCCGGGGGGATGATACCGCGGAGGTTTCCCTGGTCGGTCACCTCAACCTGATCTCGCAGCACCGCGTCCAGGTACTGGGTCGCAAGGAAATTGAATACCTCGATACCCTGCGCAAGAACTCGCGCAAGGACACCATCTCCCAGCTGTTTTCAGGTCAGACCACACTGGTGCTGCTGTCCAAGGGCATGTCACCCCCGGCCGACCTGGAAGCGGCGGCCAGCGCCAGTAAAACACCGCTGTTGTCCTGTGAATTGTCCAGCCAGGAGGCCATAGCGAACCTGCAGCATTACCTGAGCAACTATTTTGCCGACAAGATCACCCTGCACGGGGTCTTTATGGAAGTGCTGGGCACAGGCGTGCTGATTACCGGTGACTCCAGTATTGGCAAGAGCGAACTGGCACTGGAACTGCTCACCCGCGGCCACCGCCTGATCGCTGACGACGCAACCGAATTCTCCAGGGTGGCACCGGACACCCTGCTGGGCAGCTGCCCGGAAATGCTGCGTGACTTTCTCGAGGTTCGCGGCCTCGGCATCCTCAACGTACGCGCCATGTTTGGCGCCAGCGCTATCAAGCAGCACCGCAACCTGCGCCTGATCGTGGTGCTGCAGGACATCGAGGAAGCCAGTAAAATGGACCGTCTGCACGGCAGCAAGCGCATGCGCAATATCCAGGATGTCGATATTCCGGAAATCACCCTGCCGGTCGGCCCGGGCAGAAACCTGGCCGTGCTACTGGAGGTTGCGGTGCGAAACTACATCCTGAGTTCCAAGGGCTACGATGCCAGCCAGGCATTTATTGAACGCCAGAAGCGTCGTCTCGAAAGCGTCCGCCAATGAACCTGATCATCATCAGCGGCCTGTCCGGCTCAGGCAAGAGTGTGGCGTTACGCGCCCTGGAAGACATCGACTTCTACTGCATCGACAACCTGCCGCTCAGCCTGCTGGACGCCTTTGCCTCGGACGTACAGTCACAGTCTGACAGCGGCTCGCAACGTAACGTTGCAGTCGGCATCGACGCGCGCAGCCGCCCGGAACAACTCGACCGCTTCACCGATATCATCAATGGCCTGAAGGCCAGGGGCATCAACTGCAAGGTGCTGTTTCTGCAGGCGGATGACGCCACCCTGTTGAAACGCTTCAGTGAAACCCGCCGCAAACACCCGCTCTCGGGTACGGCCACACCGCTTGCCGACGCCATTGACGATGAAACCCGCCTGCTTTCGCCGATTGCCGCGAATGCCGACATGTTCATCGACACCAGCCGCACCAATGTTCATCAGTTGCGCGACCTGGTCATGGAGTTTCAGGGCAAGTCGGGCAGCAACCGGGTATCCCTGCTGCTGCGCTCGTTCGGCTTCAAGCACGGCGTACCCGCGGACTCTGATTTCGTGTTTGACGCGCGCTGCCTGCCCAATCCGCACTGGCAACCGGCCCTGCGCAACCTGACCGGCATGGACCGGGAGGTCGCCGAGTACCTTGAGGGAGAACCGCTGGCACGGCAGTTCTACGACTCCCTGGAGACGTTTCTCACCACCTGGATTCCGCACTTCGAGGCAGACAACCGCAGCTACCTGAGTGTTGCCATCGGTTGCACCGGCGGGCAACATCGTTCAGTGTACCTCGTTGAAAAACTGGCACGCCAGCTGGACAGCCTGCCAGTCGACATAATGAAACGACACAGGGAACTGGAATAATGGCCGGGCTGTTACTCATCACCCATGGCACTCTCGGCGCCGACATGCTCGACACGGTCAGGGGGATCCTCTGCGGTTGTCCGCTCCCTGCCGAAACACTCGCGATCGATTCGGACGCAGACACGGATGCGCTCTACCAGGCCGCCAGTGACCTGTGTACCCGACTCGATGACGGCGACGGCGTGCTGGTGCTGACCGACCTGTATGGCAGCACACCCAGCAACATCGCCAACCGGCTGGTCGAATCCCACAACGTCAGTGTTATCTCGGGAGCCAATATTCCCATGCTGCTGCGCATCCTGAACTACCCGCAGATGAGCCTCGATGCACTGGCCGAGAAGGCCGCCAGCGGCGCCCGTGACGGCATCGTTGTCAGCTCACGCAAGCAGGCCTCCTGATATGCAGGAAAGACCCGTCACCGTTATCAACAAGCTCGGCCTGCACGCGCGGGCGGCGGCGAAGTTCGTCACGGCTGCCTCGGCATTTTCCAGCAATGTGGACATTTCCAAAAACGGCCAGAGCGTGAACGGAAAGAGCATCATGGGCGTGATGATGCTGGCGGCATCGCGTGGCACCGAGTTGATTATCATGACGCAGGGCGATGACGAACTGGAGGCTGCCGAGAGCCTGGTCAGCCTGATCGAGAATCGCTTTGGCGAGCAGGAGTAACAGCCCCGTTTAAACGGGCGGGAATGCTGTCGACCGTCGGTCCGTAACCGGCGCCCTTTCACAAGGAGGACCACTCGGGACATGAGTCTGGCACTTTCCGGAATCGGCGTTTCCCGCGGTGTTGCCATCGGCAAGGCGCACATCATCCTGCGCGGCTCGCTGGAAGTTCTCGAGAGCGCCATCCCTGCCGAGCTCATCGAGGACGAGATTGCCCGCTTCCTGAGGGCTGTCGACGCTGCCCGCCAGCAACTCGAGGACCTCCGTGGCCGTATCCCGCAGACCACCCGTGCCGACATCGCCGCCTTCATCGATACGCACCTGTTGATGCTGGATGACGCTACCCTGGTCACCACACCGGTCGACCTGATCAGGGAACTTGGCTGCAACGCCGAGTGGGCACTGAAACTGCAGCGCGATGCCGTGGTAGACGTATTTGAACAAATGGACGACGCCTACCTGCGCACGCGGCGCGACGACGTCGACCATGTCATAAACCGCGTCCAGCGTATCCTCATGGATGATGGCGGTGACGCTGACCAGGATGTCGCAATACCATTGGAAGGAGCCATCGTTCTGGCCCATGACCTCACCCCGGCAGAAACCGTGATGCTCGAACACCAGGGCATCAGCGCCTTTGCAACCGAGTGCGGCGGCCCGTTGTCACACACCGCCATCCTGGCACGCAGCATGCAGATCCCGGCCATGGTCGGCACGCACGGCCTGCAGCGCTATATCCGTGACGGCGAGACCGTCATCCTCGACGGCCTGCGCGGTGTGCTGATCGCCGGCGCCGATGAACGCACGCTCGACTACTACCGGCAACGCCAGGAACTGGAATACCAGCGACAGCTGGAACTGGCACGGCTTAGCGACACCCCGGCCATTACCCGCGACGGCTTGTCCATCTCGCTGATGGCGAATATCGAGCTGCCGGAAGACATCGATGCCGTCAGCCGGGAAAGCGCCAACGGTGTTGGCCTGTACCGCACCGAGTTCCTGTTCATGAACCGCGGCACCCCCCCGAATGAAGATGAGCAATATGATTGTTATGTCAGCGTCATCGAGGCGCTCAAGGGCAAGCCGCTGACCATTCGCACCCTCGACATGGGCGCCGACAAGCAGGTCGACGGCGGCAACCGTGTTTGCAGCAACCCGGCACTGGGCCTGCGCGCGGTACGCCTCTGCCTGAAAGACCACTCCCTGTTCAAGCCGCAGTTGCGCGCCATCCTGCGCGCATCGGCACACGGGCCGGTGCGCCTGATGGTCCCGATGCTGTCGAACACACAGGAGCTGCACCAGGTGCTCAGCCTGATCAACGACACCCGCAGCGCACTGCAACGCGAGTCACTGACCTTCTCACCCGACATCAAGATCGGCGCGATGATCGAGGTCCCGGCCGCTGCACTGTCAGCGTCCGACTTCGCCAGCCACATGGACTTTCTGTCGATCGGGACAAATGACCTGATCCAGTACACCCTGGCGATTGACCGCGTGGATGACGAGGTCAATTACCTGTACGACCCGCTGCACCCCGCGGTGCTGAGACTCATCAAGATGACCATCGATGCCGGCACCGCGGCCGGCATTCCGGTATCCATGTGTGGCGAGATGGCCGGTGACCCGCGCTACACGCGCCTGTTGCTTGGCATGGGACTGAGAGAATTCAGCATGCACCACACGGCGCTGCAGGAAGTCAAGCGCGTCATCAATTCCAGCACCGTCACTTCACTGGTTCCGCTCGTACAGGAACTGCTCGACAACACCACGCCCGGCCGGATTCCGGGACGGGTGGATTCGCTAAACCACTCCACACGCTGAATCATAAGCCACGTCTGCGGCGCCTGCCTTACCGAATACAGGTGGTGCTGTTACACTGCGCACTGTTTCAAGGCAGCGTAGCGCGCCGCTGATGACACGGATGACACGGCCATGAGCGATTCGGCAGAAAAACACGATAACGAAGGTCGCCTCGAGCAACTCAGGCAGGCACTCGACTCGGGTGACGCCCACCAGGTACGCAACCTGCTCAGCGGCCTGCACTCGGCGGAAATCGCCGACCTGCTTGAATCCTTTCCGCACGGTCCACGCGAAACCCTCTGGGAACTGGTTGATCCGGATGACCACGGCGAGACCCTCGTCGAGGTCAACGACGAGGTGCGCGCCGGCCTCATCGACAACATGGAGCCCCATGACCTGGTCGCCGCAACCGAGGGACTGGATGCCGACGACCTTGCCGACCTGATCCAGGATCTCCCCGGCGACGTCATACAGGAAACCCTCAGCGCCATGGACAAGCAGAACCGCGACCGCCTGGTCTCGGTACTGCACTACCCCGAGGACACCGCCGGCGGCCTGATGAACGTCGACGTCATCACCGTGCGCGCCGATGTCAGCCTCGACGTGGTGCTGCGCTACCTGCGACTGCATATCGACATTCCGGACACGACTGACAGCCTGTTCGTGGTCGACCGCGATGATCACTTCAAGGGTGTACTGACGCTCAGCGCCATCCTGACCAACGATCCGGACAGGCTGGTTGCCGAGGTCATGAACAGTGACGTGACCGGCATACCGGCCGACATGGACGATGCAAAAGTGGCGAAGCTGTTTGAAAACCTCAACCTGGTATCGGCACCGGTACTCGACGATGAGGGCAAGCTGATCGGCCGTATTACCATTGATGACGTCGTCGACGTGATTCGTGAGGATGCCGATCATTCCCTGTTGAGTCTCGCCGGCCTCGATGAAGAAGACGACACCTTTGCGCCGGTGGTCAAGAGCGCACGTCGCCGCGCCGTCTGGCTGGGCATTAACCTGTTCACGGCCTTCCTTGCCTCGTGGGTCATAGGCCTGTTCCAGGCCACGATCGAACAGGTCGTGGCACTGGCGGTACTGATGCCCATCGTCGCCAGCATGGGCGGCATAGCCGGCAGCCAGACACTCATTATCGTGATTCGCGGACTGGCGCTTGGTCAGATCGGTGCCAGCAATGCCCGCTGGCTGATGTACAAGGAGCTGGCCGTCAGTGCGCTGAACGGCATTGCCTGGGCGATGGTGGTCGCCCTGATCTCCGGGCTGTGGTTCAAGAACCCCGATATCGGCTACATCATCGGTGCCGCGCTGGTGATCAACCTGCTGTGTGCCGCCGTCGCCGGCCTGACCATCCCGTTTGTGCTGACCCGCCTGAAAATCGATCCGGCACATGCGGGCACCGTGATCCTCACGACCGTGACGGACGTGGTGGGTTTCCTGGTGTTTCTCGGACTGGGTACGGCCTTCCTGCTTTAATCGCGCCTGCAAGGAGCTCCTACGCCAGTCGTTAGCTTCGCGAGAAATTTGACCCTGTAGGAGCGGACGGCGTCCGCGACAGGGGCGGAACAAGGTCGCGCGGACGATGCGCTCCTACAGGTGCTTTTTGTAGTGCAGGAGCGGGTCGTAACCCGCGACAG
>CAJQNP010000314.1 GCA_905479705.1 uncultured Gammaproteobacteria bacterium | reverse complement strand
CGTCTCAATTACCCGGACAATCCGGACCTCGCGCTGCTGGATGATCCGCGCGGCTATGACAAGGCTCAGAAAGATTCGTGGTGGAGGTTCTGGTAGTCTGAGGTGATCGGGTAACGCCGGTCGCGGCCAAAGGCACGCTGGGTAATCTTGATACCCGGTGGCGCCTGGCGGCGCTTGTATTCGTTTTGCTCAACCAGCCCCGCAACGTGCTTCACCACGGCCGCGTCAAAGCCCGCGGCAATGATCTGTTCAATACTCTCGTCCCTTTCAATGTAGCGTTCCAGCAAGGGGTCGAGCACCTCGTAGGGCGGCAGGCTGTCCTCGTCCTTCTGGTCCGCTGCAAGCTCGGCTGATGGCGGGCGATCCAGTACACGCTGCGGAATAACCGGCCCGAGGCTGTTGCGATACTCGCAGAGCTGGTAGACCAGCAACTTGGGCACATCCTTGATGGGCGCGAAGCCGCCGGCCATATCGCCATACAGGGTCGCATAACCCACCGACATCTCGCTCTTGTTTCCGGTTGTCAACAGGATCTTGCGTTTCTTGTTGGAGATCGCCATCAGGATGATGCCGCGACAGCGTGCCTGGATATTCTCTTCCGTGGTATCGGCTTCGAGCCCGGCAAACGTCTCATCGAGTACCTCGAGAAAACTGCTGAACGGTTTTTCTATCGGAATCACGTGGTATTCAACGCCCAGCGCATCGGCCTCGGCCCGGGCATCCTCGATGCTCATGTCGGCGGTATAGCGCGAGGGCATCATGACGGCCTCGACACGCTCTGATCCAATGGCATCGACCGCCAGGGCCAGTGTCAGTGCCGAATCGACACCACCGGACAGACCCAGCACGGCACCGGAAAAATGATTCTTGTCGATGTAGTCGCGTACGCCCAGCACCAGTACCCGGTAGATCGCGGCCACGTCCGGCAACGGCTGCGCACATTCACCGATGACCGGCGTGACAGCGGTGTCGACACTGAAATCCACCGAATACAGGCCTGACTCGCAGGCCGGTGCGCGCGTCGTTACCTGCCCTGCCGCATCCACGACAAACGATCCACCGTCAAACACCAGCTCGTCCTGGCCGCCCACGAGATTGACATACATCATGGGAATAGCGGTGTTCCGGGCGCGTTCTGCCAGCAGACGTTCGCGTTCATCATGCTTGCCGGCGTGATAGGGCGAGGCATTGATATTGAGCAGCAGCTGCGCACCGGCTGCTGCCGCCTGTGCCGCCGGATCGGGTTCCCAGATATCCTCGCACACGGTTATGCCAACCGGTACATCACCGATCCAGACCACGCAGGCATCCGTACCCGTGGTGAAATAGCGCTGCTCGTCGAACACGCTGTAATTCGGCAAATGCTGCTTGCGATAGACGCTGACTGCACCGTCCTGAATTACCCCGGCAACGTTAAACAGGGCGTCCTGCTCCCGCAGCGGGTAACCGATTACGGCGGTAATCCCGGTAATGTCACGGCACAATGACGTAATGGCCAGATCGACGTGCTCGATGAAATGCGGCCGCAGCAACAGGTCTTCCGGTGGATAGCCGGTCAGCGACAGTTCGGGAAACACGATCGCGTCGGCACCCAGCTCGTCACGGGCGTGTTTACAGGCGGCCAGGATCTGGCGGGCATTGGAATGGATATCACCGACCAGGTAATTCTGCTGCGCCATGACGACGCGCAGGTCGACTTGTGCTGACGGGTTCATGGGGATTCAGTTTAGCGCAATCGCAACACGTAACCGTGTCAATGATGCATATTCACGATGCCATCACGGCCTGCATGCCGACACCGATCTCCGCCGGGGATCGCACACCTTCACGGCGGCGGCTTCCAACGCACCGATCTTGGCATCGGCCGTGCCCTGCCCGCCACTGATAATGGCACCGGCGTGCCCCATGCGCTTGCCGGGAGGTGCAGTGACGCCGGCGATGTAGGCAACAACCGGCTTGCTCACATGCGCCTGGATAAACGCGGCCGCCTGCTCCTCGTCATTGCCACCGATCTCACCGATCATGACAATGCCGTGTGTATCGGGGTCAGCCTCGAACAACCGCAGGCAATCGATAAATCCCATGCCATGAATCGGGTCGCCACCGATACCGACACAGGTACTCTGGCCAAAACCGCAGCGACTGGTCTGGAACACGGCCTCGTAGGTCAGCGTGCCGGAACGCGACACGATGCCGATGTGCCCGGGGGTATGCATGGGGCCCGGCATGATACCGATCTTGCAGGCGCCCGGCGTAATGATGCCGGGGCAGTTCGGACCGATCAGCAAGGCATCGGACTCGCGCAGTACCGCCTTGACGCGCATCATATCGAGCACCGGAATACCCTCGGTGATACACACAATCAGTCCAATACCGGCAGCAGCGGCCTCCAGTATCGCATCCGCGGCAAAGGCCGCGGGTACATAGATCATGGTGGCCTCTGCACCCGTCGCGCTGACGGCCTCGGCCACCGTATTGAACACCGGCAGATCAAGGTGTCTCTGGCCACCCTTGCCCGGGGTAACACCAGCAACCAGCCGGGTACCGTAATCCAGCGCCTGGCGTGAATGAAAGGTGCCCTGTGCCCCGGTAAACCCCTGGCAGATAACGCGCGTGCCGGCATCGATGAGCACACTCATTTGCCATCCTCCCTGAGCGCGGCAACCACCTTGTCGGCCGCCTCGGTGAGGTCACTGGCCGTTTGCACGGCCAGGCTGGAAGCTGCGATCAGTGCCAGGCCGGCCTCGGCATTGGTCCCTTCCAGCCGG
Source organism: uncultured Gammaproteobacteria bacterium (assembly GCA_905479705.1). Classification (GTDB taxonomy): domain Bacteria; phylum Pseudomonadota; class Gammaproteobacteria; order UBA9214; family UBA9214; genus UBA9214. Next base: position 2,050 of record CAJQNP010000314.1, on the reverse strand, counting down.
ACCACCACCGGTACATTGACATCGATGACATCGATGGCCTGCAGGATACCTTCCGCGATCAGGTCGCAGCGCACGATCCCGCCGAATATATTAATCAGTATCGCCTCGACCTGCGGGTCGGACAGGATCAGCTTGAAGGCCTCGGCAACCTTTTCGGCCGTTGCACCGCCTCCGACATCGAGAAAGTTGGCCGGCATACCGCCGTGCAGCTTGATGAGGTCCATGGTAGCCATGGCCAGTCCGGCACCGTTGACCATGCAGGCGATGTTGCCGTGCAGGCGAATGTAATTCAGTCCATGCTCGCGCGCGGCATTTTCGCGCGCGTCTTCCTGGCGGGTATCACGCACCTCTGCCAGTTCAGGGTGTCTAAACAGGGCGCTGTCGTCCAGGTCAACCTTGGCATCCAGTGCCACTAACTCACCGGCCCCGGTAACCACCAGTGGATTGATTTCCAGCAGGCTTGCGTCACTCTCGAGCACCAGCCGGTAGGCAGCAGACAGCAACCTGGAGAAGGCACTGACCTGCTTGCCCTCCAGCCCCAGCGCAAAGGCGAGATTACGACACTGGTAACCCTGTAAACCGGCCGCCGGGTTGACGGTCTCGGTGTAGATGGCGGCCGGGTTTGTCGCGGCCACCTCCTCGATATCCATACCACCGGCTGACGAGACCATCAGCGCAATACGTTCACTCGCGCGGTCCACCAGCATGCCAAGGTAGATCTCCCGGGCAATCGCAACCGTCTGCTCGACCAGCACGCAGTCGACCGGCAGGCCCTCGTCATCCGTCTGCCTGGTCACCAGCCGTGAGCCGATCATTTCAGAAACTGCCTGTCGCAGGGCGGCTTCATCCTCAACCAGCCTGACACCCCCGCCCTTGCCGCGGCCACCCGCATGGACCTGTGACTTGACAACCCAGGCGGATCCGCCCAGCGAGCTGATGACCCCGGGGACCGCATCGGGCTGCTCGATCATTTGCCCGCCGGGAACCGGAATACCGTAATCCGCGAACAGTTGCTTGGCCTGATATTCGTGCAGATGCATAGTGCGAGTGTGTCAAACATGGACAGTGTTTATCAAGTAATAGATAGGGTGCACAACGGGGCGTGAAGTTAGGGTAATATGGCCGGCAATTCAGCCCTGCTGCGGACACAGATCACGGAGACGGATGCGCACCCTTGTTATTATCATCGTACTGGCGCTGGTGATCATGATTGCCCGGCGACTGCTTGCCAGGCCGCAGACACCCGTCAAACGCAAGTCAATCAGCGAACACATGGTGCAATGTGCCAACTGCGGTATCTACATCCCCGAGCAGGAGGCACTGCAACGCGCCGAACGCTACTACTGTTCCCAGGCACATCTTGATGAAGACCTGCACGAGTAATTCATGCACCAGCAAGGTTGCTGAACTGAAACATGCCTGACACCTACGCAGAACGATTTTCCACCCACGGCGCAGAGGATGCACTGACGTGGAAGCCACTGCGCCTGCTGAGCTTTTACCGGGTGATACTCGCCGGCCTGCTCGCCGTTTTGTTCTTCAGCATTCCGGAAGACACGGGACTCGGCCTGCGACAACACGACCTGTACGCCATCACCTCCATCGCCTACCTGGCATTCAGCGTGCTCGCGGGATTTGCAGCGCGCCTGCGCATGCCCGGCTATGAGCTGCAGTCGTTTTTCCAGATCGTCGTCGATATTGTTGCCATCACCGTCCTCATGTTTGCCAGCGGCGGGCAGGCCAGCGGCCTCGGCGTGCTGCTGTTAATCGCTGTCGCCGCGGGCTGCATCCTGTTACCCGGACGCCTGGCGTTCCTGTTTGCTGCCATTGCAGCCATCGCCGTCATGGGCGAGGAAGTCTACAGCTCGGTCTTCCTGCAGATAACCAACACCAGCGGTTACACCCAGGCCGGGCTACTTGGACTGGCACTGTTTATCACCGCGGCCGCAACCAACCTGCTGGTAGGCCGAATCAAGGAAACCGAGGCACTGGCACGGCGACGCGGAATTGATATCGCCAATCTCGCCACACTCAATGCCCACATCGTGCA
>CAJQNP010000313.1 GCA_905479705.1 uncultured Gammaproteobacteria bacterium | reverse complement strand
TGCACCGGACCAGAAGGATGCAGACAGCCTGCCGCCCTACGAGGTGCTCGACCCCTTGCTGGAGCGCTACATTGAAAGGGACGAGAGTATTGAACAGATCATTGCCGCGGGCTTTGACGCGGCCGTGGTGAAGCGCGTTGCGGGGCTGGTTGAACAAAACGAATACAAGCGCCGCCAGGCGCCCCCGGGAATCAAGATCACGCAGCGTGCCTTCGGCCGCGACCGGCGTTACCCGATCACCTCAGGCTACCAGAACCTCCACCACGAATCTTTCTGAGCCTTGTCATAGCCGCGCGGATCATCCAGCAGCGCGAGGTCCGGATTGTCCGGGTAATTGAGACGCAGTACCCGAATGGCATCATCAGCCAGGTCGTCAACGCCCATGATGCGATAGGCGCGTGTCATGATGACCAGGGCATCCGGTACGGCAGGCGTGCGCTGGTAATTCTCGATGACGTATTCGCCGCGATTGGCTGCGGCAAGATAGGCCTCGCGTCGCATGTAGTAATCAGCCACGTGTATCTCGTACTCCGCCATGTTGTTGCGCAGGTGGATCATGCGCTGTGCCGCGTCAATGGCATAGATGCTGTTCGGGTAGAGCCTGACCAGCTGGTCAAAGTCGTCATACGCAGCGCGCATGGTAAAGGTGTCGCGTTCGGACGGTTCCTGCGGCAGGTATTTTTCCACGATGGATTTACCGCGGTTGTAGTTCGTCAGCCCCTTGAGGTACCAGGCATAGTCGACGTTGGGGTGGCGCGGGTAGATCTTGATAAACCGGTCCGCGGCCGCAATCGCCAGGTCCGGTTCGTCAAACTTGTAATAGGCATAGGCGATCTCGAGTTCCGCCTGCTGTGCATAGCGCCCGAAGGGGTAACGTGCCTGCAGGATCTCGAGATACTCGATGGCCTTCTCGTAATTCTTCTCGGCCAGCTTCTCCTTGGCCTCCGAATACAGCTGGTTGGCGGACCAGTCGGAGGTTTCATCAACCGCGTCCTTGAACCAGGCACAGCCGGACAGGGACAGGATCAGGATTGCTACAAAAAAACTCGACAAACGCATGGGCTTAATGTGTCAAAATTGCTCGGAGTTAACGGGTCTGCGCAGGCAGGCCGCGAAAGTATACCCCAAAGTCGAGCCAGGTATGACACAGGCAGTACAACTGGAATTGAGCATCCCCGGGACAATGCGCGGCCGCCGGCTGGACCAGGCGCTGGCCGAGCTGGTCAGCGAGTATTCGCGCAGCCGCCTGCAGCAATGGATTCGCAGCGGCCACGTGTTGCTTGACGGGCGCGTGCCGCAGGTCAGGGAAAAGGTCATGGGCGGCGAGCATGTGCGCATAGACGCCGTAATCGAGCAGCAGCTGACGAATGAAGCTGAGCCCATCCCGCTGGACATCGTCTACGAGGATGCCGATCTGCTGGTGCTGAACAAGCCCGCCGGGCTGGTGGTGCACCCGGCCGCGGGCAATCCGGCCGGTACCCTGCTGAATGCCTTGCTGCATCACGACGCACAACTCGCGGCACTGCCGCGGGCCGGTATTGTGCATCGGCTCGACAAGAGTACCAGTGGCCTGATGATGGTGGCGCGCAACCTGACGGCGCACAAGCGCCTGGTTGATGCCCTGCAGGCGCGCACCGTCAAGCGCGAGTACCTGACGGTTGTGAATACGGTGTTGACGGCCGGTGGCACCATCGATGCGCCCATCGGGCGTCACCCGGTTGACCGCAAGCGTATGGCCGTGGTGAATGGCGGCAAGCGGGCCGTTACCCACTATCGCGTTGAGGAACGTTTCCGCGCGCATACACTGGTGCGGGTGCAGCTTGAGACCGGTCGCACTCACCAGATCCGGGTGCACATGGCGCACCGCCAGATGCCGGTCGTGGGTGACCCGGTGTATGGCGGGCGGCTACGCCTGCCAAAGGCGGCCGACCAGGACCTCACTGAATGCCTGAAAAACTTCAGGCGCCAGGCCTTGCATGCAACACGGTTGACGCTCGAGCACCCGCGCAGCGGGGAGACCGTCAGCCGGGAGGTCGACGTGCCAGCGGATATGCAGGCGCTGATCGAGGCCCTGCGGCATGATGCCGCAGGGCATGCCAGTGATTGAAGACTGGATTACGCCGGACTGGCCGGCACCGGCAACGGTTCGTGCAGTGTGTACCACGCGTCACGGTGGCGTCAGTACCGGTCCGTATCGCAGCATGAACCCGGCCGACCATGTGGGTGATGCTGCCGCTGCCGTCGCAAGCAACCGTGCACGGCTGCAGCGGGCGCTGCAGTTACCGGCCGCGCCGCGCTGGCTGCAGCAGGTACATGGCACGCACGTGATCAACGCCGCTGATCCGGTACCTGCCGGCGAGACACCGGCGGCAGATGCCTCGTTCTGTTCGCAGGCGGGATGTGTCTGTGTCGTGTTGACGGCGGATTGCCTGCCGGTGTTGCTGACCGATCGGCATGGCGAACAGGTGGCTGCGGTGCATGCCGGCTGGCGCGGGCTGGCCGCCGGGGTGATTGAGCAGACACTCGCCTGCCTGCAGCAGCCGGGCGAGGCCCTGCTGGCCTGGCTCGGCCCGGCGATCGGACCGGCGGTCTACCAGGTCGGTGACGAGGTGCGCGAAACCTTTACAGGGCACGATGCACAGGCGGCCGCGGCCTTTCAGGCGGCGCCGCAAGGTGGCTGGCTGGCCGATATGTACCGGCTGGCCCGGCAACGCCTTGCCGCACAGGGTGTGACGGCGGTCTACGGCGGGCAGGCCTGCAGTTTTAGCGATGCCGAACGGTTTTTTTCCTACCGGCGCGACGGCGTAACCGGGCGCATGGCAAGCCTCATCTGGATCGATAATGGCGCTGCCTGAGATGGTGTTCACCGGAAACCTTGGGTTTCAGGTAGGGTATGATGGCCGGCGCACGAATACACGGATGCCCTGAATGCCCCTGATCGTCTGGATAATTCTCTTTTGCCTGCTCGGTGGCCTGCTGAGTGTGCTTGCCGCGGCACTGTTCCTGGTGCTGAAGGAGTCGCTACGCAACCACCTGTTGCCTCACCTGGTGAGCTTTGCGACCGGGGCCCTGCTGGGTGCCGCCTTTCTTGGCCTGTTGCCGCACGCGCTGGCATCGGTGAACAGTACCGATACCCATGTCATTCCCATGGCCGTGCTGCTCGGATTGCTGGGTTTTTTCCTGCTGGAAAAGCTGGTGTTGTGGCGTCATTGCCATGCCGACCATTGCGAGGTCCACGCGCCGGACGACCACAGCCGCGATCATTCCACCGGTGCCATGATCCTGCTCGGTGACGGGCTGCATAACTTTCTTGACGGCATCCTGATTGCCGCGGCCTTTCTCACCGACATACACCTGGGTGTCGTGACCAGCCTGGCGGTGGCGGCGCACGAGATTCCACAGGAGGTCGGTGATTTCGCCGTGCTGCTGCACAGCGGATTTTCCAGGAAGCGTGCGTTTCTGTACAACGTGCTGACCAGCCTGACGACCGTCTTCGGTGGCGTGCTGTCCTATTTTGCACTGCAGTCGATGCAGAATGTCCTGCCGTACGTGCTTGCCATCGCCGCTTCAAGTTTTATCTACATCGCGGTTGCCGACCTGATTCCCACCCTGCATCGACGCGTCGAGGGCAGGGCGACGCTGCAACAGGTCCTGCTGATTGCCGCTGGTATCCTGCTGATCTATTCCACGCACTCGACCCTGCACTAGACACGGCGAGCCGTCCTCGTGCCGAGACTGTAGGGCCGAATTCATTCGGCCTTAGACCTTTTATTAACCCGCAGCAGGCCGAATGAATTCGGCCCTACTGTTTCAGTAGGTGTCCGCTGCACTGGCGCTGTTCCTTTCCTATACTGGCAGCAACGGATTGATTCTAAAGAGAGGCGTGCGCTTGAAAGTCAGCGAATAAACCCCATTTATAAAGATATATCCCTGTGACACGCGGAGAACCGTTGTTATGCGTATGGACAAGATGACAAGCAAGTTTCAACAGGCGCTGGCGGACGCCCAGAGCCTGGCTGTAGGCCGTGACCATCAGTTTATCGAGCCGGCCCACTTGATGACGGCCCTGCTCGACCAGGAGGGTGGGTCCGTGCGCCACCTGCTGGTGCAATCGGACGTCAATGTAAACCTGCTGCGCTCGCAGCTGGGCGAGCAGCTGGACACGGTGGCCCGGGTCGAGGGGGCCGCCGGCGATGTCCATATCTCCAACGACCTCGGTCGGTTGTTGAATGTCACCGACAAGCTGGCGCAGCAACGCAAGGACAGTTATATCTCCAGTGAATTATTCGTACTGGCTGCACTTGAGGACAAGGGCAGTGTCGGCGAGTCCCTGCGCAAGGCGGGTGCCAGCAAGCAACTCGTCGAGCAGGCTATCGAACAAATGCGTGGCGGGGCGCAGGTGGATGACCCGAATGCCGAGGACCAGCGCCAGGCGCTGGAGAAGTTCACCATCGACGTCACCGAACGCGCCGAACAGGGCAAGCTCGATCCGGTGATCGGACGCGATGACGAAATCCGCCGCACCATCCAGGTGCTGCAGCGGCGCACCAAGAACAATCCCGTGCTCATCGGCGAACCCGGCGTCGGCAAGACCGCCATCGTCGAGGGGCTGGCGCAGCGCATTATCAATGGAGAAGTGCCAGAAGGTTTGAGCGGTAAGCGGTTGTTATCCCTTGATATGGGTGCCCTGATAGCCGGGGCGAAATTCCGCGGTGAATTCGAGGAGCGTCTCAAGGGCGTGCTCAATGACCTGGCCAAGCAGGAGGGCCAGGTGATCCTGTTTATTGATGAATTGCACACCATGGTCGGTGCCGGCAAGGCCGAGGGTGCCATGGATGCGGGCAACATGCTGAAACCGGCGCTGGCACGTGGCGAACTGCACTGTGTGGGCGCGACCACGCTGGATGAGTACCGCAAGTATGTAGAAAAGGATGCTGCCCTGGAGCGTCGCTTCCAGAAAGTGCAGGTGGATGAACCCAGTGTCGAGGACACCATCGCCATCCTGCGTGGCCTCAAGGAACGCTACGAGGTGCACCACGGTGTGGATATCACCGACCCGGCCATCGTCGCCGCGGCGACGTTGTCGCACCGTTACATCACCGACCGGCAACTGCCGGACAAGGCCATCGACCTGGTCGACGAGGCCGCCAGCCGCATACGCATGGAGATCGACTCCAAGCCCGAGGCGTTGGATCGCCTGGAACGGCGCCTGATCCAGTTGAAGATCGAGCGCGAGGCGCTGAAGAAAGAGTCCGACGAGGCATCGAAGAAACGTCTCGACATGTTGCAGGAAGAGATCGACGAGCTGGAGCGCGAGTATTCAGACCTGGAAGAGATCTGGAAATCCGAAAAGGCCGCCGTGCAGGGCGCCAGTCATATCAAGGAATCGCTGGAACGCGCGCGTCTCGAACTCGAGACCGCACACCGTGCCGGTGACCTGGCGCGTGCCTCTGAGTTGCAGTACGGACAAATCCCGGAACTGGAAAAACAGCTGGCGCGTGCCGACGAGGCCGAGTCACAGGACATGCAGCTGTTGCGCAACAAGGTCGGTGAAGAAGAGATTGCCGAGGTGGTTTCCAAGTGGACCGGTATTCCCGTGTCGAAGATGCTGGAAGGCGAGCGCGACAAACTGCTGCGCATGGAAGAGGGCCTGCAGTCACAGGTGGTTGGGCAGAGCGAGGCCGTCAGGGTGGTCTCGGATGCCATACGCCGTTCACGTGCCGGCCTGTCCGATCCGAACCGGCCCAATGGCTCCTTTCTGTTCCTGGGTCCTACCGGTGTCGGCAAGACCGAGCTGACCAAGGCGCTGGCCAACTTCCTGTTTGATACCGAAGAGGCGATGGTGCGCCTCGACATGTCGGAGTTCATGGAGAAGCATTCGGTTGCACGCCTGATCGGTGCGCCGCCGGGTTACGTGGGCTACGACGAGGGTGGTTATCTCACCGAGGCGGTACGCCGCAAACCCTATTCCGTGATCCTGCTGGACGAGGTCGAGAAGGCGCACCCGGATGTCTTTAACGTGCTGTTGCAGGTGCTGGATGATGGTCGGCTGACCGACGGGCAGGGACGCACGGTGGATTTCCGTAATACCGTGATCGTGATGACTTCCAACCTGGGCAGCCAGATGATCCAGGAAATGGCCGGCGATGAGAACTATGACGCCATGAAGTCTGCCGTCATGGAAGTGGTCGGTGGACATTTTCGGCCGGAGTTCATTAACCGTATCGATGACGTGGTGGTGTTTCATCCACTGGGTCGCGAGGAGATTCGCGCCATTGCCGGCCTGCAGACCGATATCCTGCGCCAGCGCCTGCAGGAGCGAGATATTGGCATGGTCATTACCGATGCCGCGCTGGACCTGCTCGGCGAGGCCGGTTTCGACCCGGTGTACGGGGCACGTCCGCTGAAACGTGCCATCCAGAGCCAGCTGGAGAACCCGCTGGCACAGGCCATACTGGCCGGCCGGTTCGGGCCCGGCAGCCAGGTCGATGTCGACGTGGCCGATGGGCAGCTGGTGTTTGCCGAAGGGCAGGGTGCCAGCGTCTCGGCGGCCTGATCGTCGTGTGTTTTTTACCGTGGCGCGTTGTTCAGGTGCGGGGTCCTTCCTGCATCGGGGCAATTCGCGCCTGCAAGGCGCTCCTACAACACGATTCAGGAATGGCGCAGGAATATTAACGCAGGAGCGGATCGCAATCCGCGACCGGGGCGAAGCATCATCCGTGTAGATCACCGCGGTGTTTATGCGTGCTGTAGGAGCGCCTTGCAGGCGCGAA
>CAJQNP010000312.1 GCA_905479705.1 uncultured Gammaproteobacteria bacterium | reverse complement strand
TTACATGGGTAATCTTGCAAGGCTGTTTTGCCAGGTACTCCATGTAGGCAGTTGCAAGTGACATGCTGTCTTCAACTAGCAGAACTTCTGCCTGGTCTTTGTTCATCGTGATTCCTTGAGCGCTGCTGCGGGGGCTGTTGTCCATGATATGACAGATGTCAGGGCTTTGCTGCTATTGTCTCGGCATTATCGGTAGCCGCACCTTCGAGATGCTCCTCAATCGCGAGCAATGCACGTTCACCACTGTCGATGAGTGCGCCGAGCATTCCCCTGGCATTTTCGAGCTCACCATTGAGGCATGCCAGTTCCACTGCAGCAGCGACCTGGTTCAGATCGGTTGCGCCGAAGGTGGCAGCGCTCGATTTCAGGGTATGCGCCTCGTGTTGCAGTTGCTTGAAGTCAGTGGTTTCGTCTGCACAGATCTGCACCAGTATGTCGATGCGGGAACGCGTCTCCTTGCAGAAGGCGGCCAGCATCATGGGGACGATCTCCTCGCTTGTGTCGAGTGCAAGTTGCTCGAATACCCGGGTATCCAGGACGGCAGAAGGGTCTGTGCCGGTTGTCGTTGTGTGCGTGTCTTCGGTCATGTCTGTTTGCTCACGAGGTAGCCAGTTGCCAAGTAGTTCGAAAAGACGATGCTTGGTGACGGGCTTTGAAATGTAGTCATTCATGCCAGCGTGGATGAACTTGTCGCGATCACCCTCGATGGCATGCGCTGTCATGGCGACGATCGGGATGGCGCCCTTGCTGCCCGGAAGTTTGCGGATTGCGCTGGTCGCCTCCAGGCCGTCCATTTTTGGCATCGAGATATCCATCAGGACGAGGTCGTAGGGTAGTGTGCTTACTGCTTCGACTGCCTCCTGCCCGTTGTTGACGGTATCTACCGAGCACCCCGATTCCCTGAGCATCGCGTTGGCAACCATCTGGTTTGCCTCGCTGTCGTCGGCGAGCAGGACGCGCCCTTTCAGCCGGGTGACTGGCGGGGTGTATTCTTCCGGCTGGGTGGCCGGCACCTGCTGTTCTCCGACGTGCAGCGGCAGTTCGAACCAGAAACGGCTGCCCCGGTTTTCCTTGCTCTCAAAATCGATGCGACCGCCCATGAGTTCCACCAGGCGCTTGCTGATGGGCAGGCCAAGGCCGGTTCCAGATATTAGTTTGTCGGCTTGCAGCAGTCGGGTGAACTCGCTGAAGACCATGTCACGCGCGCTATCCGGTATGCCTCTGCCGGTATCGGTTACATCGAAATGCAGGCAGGGCAGGGTGTCATGTTCGCAGACTCTGACCGAGAGCCTGATGTTGCCGGTGTCTGTGAACTTGATGGCATTGCTGAGCAGGTTGATGATGACCTGCCTGAGTCTGCCGCTGTCTTCCCGGATGAATGCTGGCACAGCCATGTCGATTTCGGCGTCGAGACCCAGGCCCTTTGCCCTGGCCTGTGCAGCCAGGGTGTCGATGGTGCCATTGACCAGGTCACGGAGATCAAAGTCATGTTGTTCCAACTCGATTTTGCCGGCTTCTATCTTGGAAAAGTCAAGGGTTTCGTTGATCAGATGCAGCAGCGAGGCGCCGGACCGCTGCGCCGTCCTGATCCAGGTGAACTGTTCCTCTGTCAAATTTTCCTGTTCGCTCAACAGGCCGAGAAAACCGAGCAGGGAATTTAGCGGGGTGCGGATTTCGTGGCTCATATTGGCAAGAAAGCGAGTTTTTGCCTCGGCGGCGGCCTCGGCCGCTTCCTTGGCCAGTTTCAGTGTGTTTTCATCCTCGAGGCGTTCGGTAATGTCGCGCATGTAGGCGATGAACAGTTTGCTGTTGTCTATGTCGACGGCAGTGACCGCCAGCTCCACCGGGAATTCCTCGCCACTGGCGCGCATTGCTGTCACCTGGACCCGCTGGTCCATAATCACACCTTCACCGGTGTTCAGGTAATGCGACATGCCTTTCCTGTGCGCCTCATGCAGCCTGGACGGGATAATCATGTCTACCATCGGCTTGCCGACGACATCTTTCCTGCTATAGCCGAATGCTGCTTCGGCCGCACTGTTAAACTCGATGATCAGGCCATTCTCATCCATGGAGATGATGCCGTCGAGGGCGGATCGCAGAATGGCTCGCTGCTTTTCCCTGTCCAGTTTCAGTTCCATCGACATGCGGTTGAATGCCTTTGCTGCCTGTGCCAGTTCGTCGCTGCCCTTGATGACGACCTGGTGTCCGATTTCGCCTTTGGCAACCTTGTCGGCGGCCTGCGTCAGGCTGTATAGCTGGCGCGTCAGGTAGGTGCCGAGCGCCAGGGAAAACAGTGCAACCAGTGCCATCTCGAGCAGTGCGATAGCACTGGCATTCTTCATGGCCGCGCTGATGGTGCTGTCTAAATGTCCGGTTGCAAGACCGATCTCGATGCGGCCGTAGTGCGTGTTGCCCTCGGTGATATCTATCGCACTGTCGAACACAGTATCGTCAACATCCTGGTATGAACGGTCCGCGCTAAATGGCTGTTTCAGGAGGCTGGTATTGCCGGCTTCAGCGAGGACCATGCCTTTGCCGTCCATTATGCGCACATACACCAGCTCCGGTGTGCTGGTTGTCTCGGTGGCGATGTCTTCCAGCGTGGCGATGTCGGTCGACAGTATGGCGTCGCGTGTTGCCTGCGACAGCAGTGTGAGGGTCGAAGTCGTGCGCTTGAGCAGCTCTGCTTCACTCGACGTGCGCAGGTAGCTGATGCCGGTCCAGACCAGGAATAGCAGCAGCACAGCCTCAATGAAGGCTACGCCGATAATGGTCTTGAGACGGAATGACATCGTGCAGGTTTCCCTGCCGGCAGCCCTAGGGCGAGGGTTCCAGCAGCTTGTCCAGCAGCTGCAGGTTCATGGCGCGGATGTCGTCCCATTCCGCGTCGCTGGCGGGCGTGATGCCCTTGAGCTTGAGATTGCCAAGCAGTGATCTGCCGGCCTCTGTCTGGTCCAGCTGCACCATGGCCGCCTGGATGGTGTCGACCACCGAACTGTCCAGCCGCGGGTGAGCGGCAAAGGCGTGCGGTGTGTAGCCCGGCGAGACCCAGAGGACGCGCAGTTGCTCGCGGATGTCATCTTCGGCGTTGTTGAAGGTGCGCATCACGCCGCCACCGGCGGGGTAGATACCCCTGGCGACGCTGCGGTAAACCGAGTCATGCGAGGATACATATTTTGCCTCGAAGGGAATCGACTGGTTCTGCAGGTAGGCGCGCGTGACGATACTGGCAGCAAATGCGGCCGGGGAGGGGAAGGCGAGGGTCTGGTCTGCCAGTTCGGTCATGTCCTGGTACGGGCTATCCGCCCGGACCACGACAATACCTTTCAGCTGCTTGTCTTTTGCCCTGGCAAAGGCCCGGTAGCCCGGTTGCTGGTGGAACGTCGTGTAATGATAGGGATTCATGTAGGCCAGGTCATACATCCCTGTGGCCAGGCGGCGCTCGAACTCCGGGATATCGGGTGCAGTCTTGAAGGTTATTTGGTAACCGGTCGTGGCAGAGAGATTCTCCAGAAGCGGTGTCCACAGGCGCGCCAGTGTACCCGCAGACTGTTGCGGGACAATGCCAAATGTCAGTGTGTTGCC
>CAJQNP010000311.1 GCA_905479705.1 uncultured Gammaproteobacteria bacterium | reverse complement strand
CGCCCGGTGAGATGCTCCAGGAAACGGTTGACCAGCGTGGTCTTGCCCACGCCGGGCTCGCCTGCGAGAAAGATCACGCGACGTTCGCCTCGATCAGCTTCGCGAAAGCGGTTGACGAGGTACTCCATCTCTCGTCCGCGGCCGACAACCGGCCCTGGTCCACCTCGTAACGTCACGTCCGGCGTCGACCGCGCATCGTCGAGTTCGCTTGTCTCATTGGACGCGACAAAGCGATAGCCGCGCCCGGGTGCGGTCTCGAGATACTTTTGGCTATCCTGGCTGTCCCCCAACGCCGCCCGGACCTCGTGCACCGTGACCCGAAGCCTCGTGTCGCTCACGTGGCTTGTACCCCAGACTTGCTCCCGAAGCTCTTCCTTGCTAACCAGGCGACCCGGGCGGCGGGCCAGGTAGGCCAGGACCTTCAGGCTCTTGGGACGCAGGGCAATCTCCTCCGAGCCCCGCCACAGACGATACGGTTCGCTTTCGAGCCGAAAGGGCCCGAAATCGAGAGTGCCGCGTGTCCTGTTCATCATCATCTGTACGAGTAATATTACCTAAGCTGACGCAAACCGGATCATTTAGCGACTCACCGGCACGGTCAACACCGGCGCGGCATCATGACTGATGGTATCTGCGATCGTATTTGAGAGTAATGAAGCCAGCAGTGTGAAATATAGTTTTGTTCCCTGGTCGGTATCGTCGATGTAAAACCAGCCGTCACGATAAGCAACGGCTACCGATGCCGTTTCAGGCCTGCTTTCGGAAAAGTGCACCCGCAGTTTGCTTCCGATCAGGCCCGGTGGGGGGTAGGTCGCTGCAATTCCGCTCGACAGATCTGCAGCCGGAACATCTACCGCAGCGGCGAAAATCTCCAGCAAATCGTAAGTTGAACGCGTCGTGAGGCCAATTCCGCCTGTTTCCGGACGCTCCAGTGCAGCAGAGACAGGGACAATAACGACCAACGATTCTGATGTCGGTTCAGGCAGCCCCAGCAGAACACACAGTTCACTGACTTCGCCGCTAAACTCTGGCCATAAATGTTCAATAATGATCGAAAATCGATGGCTTTGATCTGAATCCTGCACCCAGTGCATTCGATGCGCTTTGGTGAGTTTCGTCATGAGTTCGACAATACGGCTGAAGCGCTGATCGCTCGTTCCCCCCATGAATTGAAAACCCGGATTATAAATGTCATTGATGCTTGACAGCAGGGCAAGGTAGACAGGGGCCGGATCGACGATATTTTGCGCATACTGGGCCAGTAACGAGATTGAAATGGGCGACATCAGCCCACTAGCGTATTGCCCCCCTCCCACCGGTGTATAGGAAATGGTGGGGTTTTCCTCGTAAATGACACCTGCGCCAAAAGGCACCAGGTTGCCGACATAATTGTCGGAGTCGCCATACCCCAGTTGCGCGCCGGCGCTGGTCTTCACACTTACATTGGCTGTAATACTGCTTACCGCGAGCAAACTGCTGCGCTCACCGTAACGGGTACGAACGGCCATCAACAGCATCTGTTGATTGTCCGTCTCGATGATGGCCTCGTTGTAGGCCAGTCTGCCGCTACGCACTGAAGCCGGACCAACGACCGCGCAACTCGCCAGCAGGGCGGCCAGCAGGCAGACAACCACCACATTAGGCAACAGGCGGCTTTGATGGTGGAAATGTTGAACTCCCATGCCTGATTCCGGTTGATGCATCAAATTGAATTAATCGTGACTATGATACATCACGGCAGCGTACTTTTACGCACAATGAGTGAGACGTGGGGAACTTTGAAATGGCCGGTCGTGTCGCAATCCGGATAGACATGGCATCCCTGCACCAACTAAAAGATAATGATTGGGGCCACCTGAGAGAATTGCGTTGATGTCGACTGATAACAAATCCGGGGGATTCCGCTTCCCGGTCATGCAGGGTTTGCTGCCGATCAAGGGTTCGCAGGTGCCGCTTGAGATCGTTGCCGGGCTGACGCTGGCCGCACTGGCGATTCCCGAAGTCATGGGCTACACCAAGATTTCCGGCACCCCGGTCATCACCGGACTTTACACGATGATCATCCCGATGCTGGTGTTCGCATTTCTCGGCTCTTCGCGGCACCTGGTGGTCAGCGCCGACTCGGCCACGGCGGCCATTCTTGCCGCTGGCCTGGTGGGGCTGGCCAACACCGGCACCGATGAGTACCTGGCGCTCGCCGGTGTCCTCGCCGTCATGGCCGGGGTTTTCGTGATCCTGGCGCGGATCATTGGCCTGGCGTTCCTGGCCGACTTCCTGTCACGCTCGGTGCTGTCGGGCTTTCTGACAGGCGTGGGCATCCAGGTGGCGCTGGGGCAGATCTCGGGCATGCTGGGGCTCGAAGGTGGCGGGCACGGCACGGTGCAGAAGATCTGGGCCGACATCCAGCAGCTCGACCAGGTCAACTACAAGGCCCTTGCAGTTGCCGTTGCCGTGGTCGTCGTCATCGTTGGCGCGAAGAAGATATCGGAGCGCATCCCGGGGGCCTTGATTGCGGTGGCCGGCGCCATTGCCGCGAGCTGGGCGCTCGATTTCGGCAGCTTGATGCATGTGCTGGGCGACGTCCCCAGTGGCTTGCCGCATTTCGCCCTGCCCGGGATTGAATGGAGCCTGGACCTGATCCGCCGGCTCCTGCCGATCGCCTTCGCCATGTTCGTGGTCATTCTTGCCCAGGGCGCCGCAACCTCGCGCGCATTCGCTGCCAAGTACAACGAGAGCTTCGACCAGAACGTCGACCTCAACGCGATGGGGCTGGCGAATATCGGCGCCGGTTTGACCGGGACCTTCGTCGTTGCCGGCAGTCCGACCAAGACCCAGATGGTCGACAGCGCCGGAGGCCGCACTCAGCTGACTCACCTCACCGCGGTTGGCGTCGTCGTGCTGGTGTTGCTCTTTTTCACCGCGCCACTGGCCTATATGCCCGAGTCGGTGCTGGCTGCGATCGTGTTTCTGATCGGTGTCGACCTGGTCAAGGTCGAGGAGATGAAGAACATCTACCGGCAGCGGCAATCGGAGTTCTGGGTGGCCGTTATCACTGCACTGACGGTGGTATTCGTAGGGGTGGAGCAAGGGATACTTCTGGCCATCGTTCTGTCCATAATCGATCACACCAGGCGCGGTTATCAGCCGAAGAATGCCGTGCTGGAGCGCATCGGCACCGGGCACTGGAAGACTCATCCGGTGGCCAGCCATATCCAGGCTGTCCCGGGCCTGATGATCTATCGCTTCACCTTCAGCATGTACTACGCGAACTCGCGGCAATTATCGGAAGAGGTGACGGCCCTTATGAGTGACGCACAACCACCGTTGCGATGGCTGTGCATTGATCTTGCCGCGGTTACCAGCGTGGACTACTCTGCCGCGGAGACACTGAAGTCGTTGTTCACTTTGCTCAAAGAACGCCAGATCCGGCTGGTCGTCGCCCAACCGATGGTAGACGCCGATCCGCATGATCGCCTCGAGTTGCAGAAGCTCATCGGCGAAGACGCAATTTTCAAATCGCTTGACGACGTCGTGGAAGCCTACCAGGAAATGGTGGGGTCAGAGTCAAGTGCCAGAGTGGGCTGACGGATATAGTGGGGATTGTTTTACTCCAGGTCGAGTCAAAAGGCCGTTTTCAGAGTGGCTGTGACAGGTGAGTATGAGGTGAGTTCACACTTATGGGAAAAGTGGTTTG
>CAJQNP010000310.1 GCA_905479705.1 uncultured Gammaproteobacteria bacterium | reverse complement strand
TACGACGAGGTCAACCAGTCCCATGCGTTTACCGGTGCGACCGTCGATGGATCGACCGCTGAGGATCAGGTCCATGGCCTTGATTCCGCCGATCAGGGGCACCAGGCGCGCGCTGCCGCCCCAGCCGGGATGGATGCCGAGCTTGACCTCCGGCAGGCCCATGCGGGTGCCCGGGTCATCGCGCGTGACGCGGTAGCGACACGCCAGTGACAGTTCGGTGCCGCCACCCAGGCAGAAGCCATGAATAAGTGCAACGGTCGGGAAGGGGAGTGCCTCGAGCCGGTTGAAGACTTCCTGGCCACGTCGCAGGAACGCCATGGCCTGGTCCACGTTCTTAACCTCGGTAAAGGCGCTAATGTCAGCGCCGGCAATAAAGCCGTTTGCCTTTCCCGAAAGAATGACCAGCCCACGCGGGCCTTCTGCGGCGATGGATTGCAGGTGCTGATCGAGTTGATCAAAGACCTCGGTATTCAGCACATTGGTGCCAGCGTCGGCCTTGTCAAACGTCAGCCAGGCAATGTTGTCGTCGTCGGTTTCCAGTTTGAAGTGTACGTTGTCCATGCGCGCTATCCCGTGGTCCTTTCGATCAGCATGGCACCACCCTGGCCGCCGCCGATACAGATACTGGCCATGCCGCGCCGTGCATCCTTGCGCTGCAACACGTTCAACAGGTGCAATACAATGCGCGCGCCGCTTGATCCGACCGGATGTCCGACGGCAACCGCGCCGCCATCTATATTCAGGCGCTCTTCATCGATGGGTGTAAAGGCCGAGTCCCGGCCAAGTTCCTCGCGACAGAAGTCCGCGTCCTTCCAGGCCGCGAGGCACGCCAGCACCTGGGCCGCGAAGGCCTCGTTGATCTCAATGTAATCCAGGTCCGGGGTATCCAGGCCATGGCGCTGCATGATGGGCGCCATGGCGTAGCTGGGTCCCAGTCCCATTTGCGCGGGATCCAGCCCCGCCCACTGGCTGTCGATGAGTTGTCCCATCACCGGCAGGTTGTGGCGGGCAACCATGTCTTCCGAGGCCAGGATAAGCCAGGCGGCGCCGTCGGTAATCTGTGCACTGTTACCGGCCGTCACGTTACCCACCGGTCTGTCGAACACGGGACGCAGCTTGGCCAGCTTTTCCAGTGATGAATCAGGGCGTACGCCATCATCATGGTCATAGACGTTCCCGCGCGTGTCATACAGCGGTTCTATCTCGCTGAGGAAACCCTGTTTGTGTGCACTGTCCAGCCGCAGGTGGCTGCGTACTGCAAAGCTGTCCATCATTTCACGGCTGATGCCAAAGCGATGCGCCAGGATTTCTGCCGTTTGCCCCATGGACAGCCCGACGATGGGGTCGGTGAGACCGCGCAGCAGGGCGATAACCGGTTTGAAATGTCCGGGACGCAGGCCCGTCAGGACCTTGAGTTTCGCGGGTACGCTGCGTGCCGCGGCCATGGCGGCCAGCCAGTTCACCATGGTGCTGTTGTACAGTACGGGGGCACGGCTCATGGCCTCGACACCACCGGCAAGCACCAGGCCGGATCGACCGCTGGCAATGTTCTGTGCGGCGGAGTCGATGGATTGCATGCCGGACGCACAGTTGCGCTGCACCGTCCAGGCAGGCACCCGGTCACCACAGCCAAGTCGTAATGCCGCCACGCGGCCAATGTTGGCCTCGTCTTCACTGGGCATCATGCAGCCAAGGATGACTTCATCGAAATCGTCGGGCGCAAAGGGCTGGCGCGCGAGAAGTGGTTGTCCGGCCGAGACGGCCAGGTCTGATGCTGAAAACGGCCCGGGTTTACCGCGGGCCTTTATATAAGGTGTGCGGCTGCCATCGACTACAAAGACTGGCCGGCCACCCCACCCAGATTGCTGTTCCCCCATTCTCTGCGCTCCTTGGTTAAATATTCAGGGAGAAATTCATCTACCTGTATGACAACCTTGCGTGCAGCAATGGCACCACGAATGACCGCCGCTTCCTGGTCAGTGATGATGCTTGCCTTGACTCCGTCATCGATGTGCTCCTCCGGGTCACCCTTGTCGAGGGTGCCTGCCTTCATGGCGGTGCGCAGTTTTCGGAGTGCCGGGGCAGCCGCAACGCTCTTCTCGAGGGCATCATCGAGTTGTGCAACCGGTTCCGATTTATTGATCGGAATATACACAGCTTCTGTCAGCCGGTCACGCAGTGCACCCGGTTGCAGGATGAGGTCGGCGACCCTGCGTCCGAGTTCGTCAGATGGCCTTTTATAGGGCTTGCCCAGCGGAAAGGTGAGTAACCTGACTGTCCCCGCGATAAACCGGTTGGGCAGGTTGTTCAGGACCTCGTGCAACTGTGTCTGCATGCCGTGCAGCAGATCCTGGCAGGCCCATTCGAGCAACGGCAGTTCCTCATCCGGTGAACCATTGTCGTGGTGGTGTTTCAGTACAGCGCTACCCAGGTAGAGCAGGCTGAGCACATCGCCGAGCCTGCCAGACAAAGACTCCCTGCGTTTCAGTCCTCCACCGAGTGACATCAGCGTTGCATCGGCCGTCACGGCAAAGGCGAGACTCATGCGGGAAAACTGCCGGTAGTAATGACCACGCAGGCCCTGCTGCGGTGCATCCAGCAGGCGGCCGCGTGTCAGGCTGTGAAACAGGCTGCGGCTGATATTACTCATCACGTGACTGCCGTGACCCCGCAGGGCGTCGTCAAAGGCCGCGATGTCCGCTTGGCTGGCCGCTTCCATTTCCCTGAACAGGTAGGGATGACAGCGAATCGCGCCCTGTCCGAAGATAATCAGATTGCGGGTCAGGATGTTTGCGCCTTCCACGGTGATGGCGATTGGCAGGGCCTGGTATGCACGGCCAAGAAAATTGTTCGGACCCATGCTGATGCCACGACCGGCGAGGATATCCATGGCGTCGTTGACGATTACACGCATGCGTTCGGTCGTGTGGTACTTGATGATGGCGGAGGCCACGGAGGGTTCCTCGCCACTGTCGAGTGCGGCCGTGGTGAAGCCGCGCGTGGCATTCATGATATAGGTGGTTCCGGCAATGCGCGCCAGGACCTCGCTGATACCCTCGAACTTGGCGATCGGAACCTTGAACTGTTTTCTCACGGCGGCATAGGCGCCGACGCTGCGACTGATCAGCTGACCGGATGCGGTACTCAGGGCGGGGAGGGAGATGGCGCGACCGTCGGACAGGCTGTTCATCAGCATGCGCCAGCCCTGGCCAACATACGCCTGGCCGCCAATGACCCAGTCCATCGGGATGAAGACATTAGTGCCGCGATTCGGACCGTTCATGAAGGACTGGCTCATCGGGAAGTGGCGATTGCCAATCTCGATGCCTGCCGTGTCGGTCGGTATCAGCGCCAGCGTGATACCGATGTCTTCCGCGTCACCGATGAAGTGATCCGGGTCGTGCAGGTGAAAGGCAAGACCCAGCAGGGTGGCGACCGGTCCCAGCGTGATATAGCGTTTTTCCCAGTTCAGGCGAATACCGAGTACATCATCCTTGCCCTCGAAGGTCTGGCGGCAGACCACGCCGGTGTCCGGCATGGAGGCGGCATCACTGCCGGCATCCGGGCCGGTCAGTGCAAAGCAGGGGATTTCCTCGCCACTGGCAAGGCGTGGCAGGTAATGGTTCTTTTGTTCTTCGCTGCCGTAGGACAGTAACAGTTTTGCCGGGCCCAGTGAGTTCGGCACCATCACGGTAACACCGGCCGAGATGCTGCGACTGGCAACCTTCGCCACGATGGTGGAGTGTGCGTTCGCAGAAAAATCCAGACCGCCATATTGCTTCGGGATAATCATGCCGAAGAACCCGTTTGCCTTGAGGAAGGCCCAGGTCTCCGGCGTCAGGTCACGCAGTTCTTCGGTAATCTCCCAGTCGTTCACCATGTTGCACAGTTCGTTGACCGGTCCGTCGATGAACGCCCGCTCTTCATCGCTCAGGGCGGGTGGTGCAAAGGCAAGCATGCGGGACCAGTCGGGACGGCCGCTGAAAATTTCGGCCTCCCACCACACGGTGCCGGCCTCCAGTGCCTCGCGTTCGGTGTCGGACATGCCCGGCATGATTTTCCGGTACAGGGACAGCAGGGGTTTTATGACGAGCTTGCGTCGCAGCGATGTCACTGAGAGGAGTGCGGCAATCGGGAGAAACACACCCCATACAGTGATCAGTGACCAGGTGGGTGGTGAGTAGCGCAGGGTCCAGTAGGCGAGGAGGGTGGCAATTGCCCCTGCCCAGATATAACGAGAGGCCCGGCGGGCCATCATGAATCCCAGTATTACCAGGATAACGGGCAGTTCGATCATCCAGTTCATAGCAGTCTTCCTTGGCGCGGTGCATGCGCCAGTCGTACTGTGCTTTCGCGTTGGATCCGCAGAAATAACAGTGTAGCCCTGTTGGTGGTGATATTCACTCTATAGCGTTGATTCTGAACCCTTTGACAGACATTCGAACTCCGAGTTTCAATGTCATTTATTAACTGGTTAACACAGTATCTTCCAAATTCGGTCCTATCAAAGGCTATCGGCGTGGGTAATCCGAAATTAAAGCCGTGCGGGTCTCAAAACCGGCATCAGCTATCGAGTGCTTGCAGTGCAGCAAAGAGCCGTTTTCGCGGTGTGTAGAAGTGTGGTGAGAATCGAATGCCGCCGCCGCGCAGGGCGCACATGATGCGTTTCATCCCCAGTGTCTCGAACAGGGATTCCGCTGACTCGTTCAGCGGCCGCACGGTAACGATACCGGCATGCCGATGGCCCGGTTCCGGTGTGACGAGCTGGTAGCGATCCGTCCGCTGCAGAAAGAAATCAATCATGAAGCGCGAGTTTTCGAGAACGAGTTGCTCAATCGCCGGCATGCCAGCTTCCTCGATGAGCGTCATGCTGGCGTGCAGCGCATGTACACCGGTCATGTTCGGGCTGCCGCATTCAAAGCGACGTGCGCTGTGCGCGATTTCCCATTCATGATTGTCGTAATTGCTGCTGTCCTCGAGCATGTGCCAGCCATACTGTTTCAGGTCAAGCCGGTCCATGACGGCCTTGCGGCAGTAGAACAGGGCGATGCCTTCAGGGCCCATCATCCACTTGTGCGCATCGGCCATGACAAAGTCTGCATGGCTGGCCTGAACATCGAAATCCACGGCGCCGATGCATTGTATTGCGTCGACGCAAAACAGGATGCCACGCTCGCGGCAGGCCGTGCCGAGCGCAGCGAGATCAAGTTTCAGTCCGCTGCCGTATTGCACGGCACTGACGGAAAGGAGTCGTGTCGTTTCATCCAGTGTCTCGATGATGGCGGTCTCGGGTGACTCCGATCCCGTTACCGTGGCGATGCGTGTTGCGACTGCGTACTTTTGCAGCGATTCCCACACCACCCGGTTGGAGGGAAATTCCTGGTCGGTGATGACGACAGAGTCACCCTGTTGCCAGGACAGGCCATAGGCAACCACTGACAGGGCTTCCGAGGTGTTTTTCAGCAGGGCTATCTCGTCGCTGGACTCGGCGTTGACAAGCCTCTGCAACTGCTGTTTCAGTGACTTCTCGGTGGCTACCCAGCGCAGATAGTTCTGGCTGCCAAAGGCGACATTTTCGTCGGCAAATTGCTTGACGGCATTTGCCGTGCGTTGCGGCCAGGGCGAGACGGCCGCGTGGTTCAGGTAGATTATTGAATCGTCCAGCGGAAATTCTGATTCATACATGGAGTGGCCTGCCTGGATTATTTGCCAACAGGTGACTGTCGCGGAGTATCATGGCGATCGTGAAACAGGGTAGTGATGATATTCCTGATTGTATGTTAAATATCCGCGCTTTATTCCAGTATCTGCTCCGCACTATTTTAGTGGCGCTGCTGCCGACGGCGTCGCTGGCCGCCAGTATTCACATCGTTGTTGATACCGAGTATGAGACGCTCAGTGTGATGCGCGGCGAAACACTGATCCGGACCTTCGAAGATATCGCCATAGGCCGCTATGGCAAGACGTATTTCAAACGAAAGGGCGACAACAAGACGCCGCTGGGAAACTACCGGATCGGCTGGATCAATCGTGAATCGCGTTACTACATCTTCCTGGGGTTGACCTATCCGGACCTGCCGGTGGCGGACCGGGCCCTGCAGGAGGGCCGCATCGACGCTTCACAGTGGCTGGACATTCGGGATGCGCACCGGGCAGGAGAGACCCCGTCACAGTCCACGCCGCTTGGCGGGTTTATCGGAATCCACGGCCTGGGGCAGGGAGATTTATCAGTACATCAACAATATAACTGGACTAATGGATGTGTAGCATTAACCAATGGCCAGCTCGATGAACTGCTGCGTTATGCACGCATCGGGACGCGAGTGGAGATTCGCTGAGCGGGCATAGACGGATGCTGGTAGCATAGCGCGCGCAGATCAAGCGTCTGCCGGACAATTTTCAGTTGTGAAGGAGAGAGGAATGAAGAGTATGAGTGAGACGAGCCTGCGCAGGATCTTTCAGGTCACGCTGGTCACGGCTGTGCTGGGTTTGACGGCCTGTGCATCAACCGGTGATCTGGATGCATTACGTACCGAGGTTGACGCCGCGAATGCGGAAGCCAGCGCCGCCAAGACCGAGGCCAGTGCGGCACGGGCGGAGGCTGCAGAAGCACGCGCGCTGGCTGCCAGTGCATCGGTGACCGCGAACGAGGCCAAGGCCACGGCAGAAGACACCGAGACCAAGATCGATCGCATGTTCAAGAAGGCGATGCACAAATAACCTGTCGAGTTGCAGGCTGTTTAGTTAAAGCCCCCGGTACCGGGGGCTTTTTTTATGGTCAGCGGGTAATGGCCACGGGTATGCCGTTCTGGTGTTCGATGGCTTCCCAGAGCATTCTGCCACTGATAGTGATGTCATCCGTTGCGGTGAATTCCGCGATCGCATCCAGGACCTTCTGCATGTAATTCGAGTAGAGTTCCTGGTCTTCCTCCAGCGGGGGATGCAGTTCCACGAACAAGGTACCTGCCAGCCAACCGAGTTTGACAGGCTGGTTGACGATGTGCACCGGGGTGTTAACCGGGATGTCGGCAAATAACCGTTCGATGTCTTCCGGATACATGCGCAGGCAGCCGTGCGTGACGCGCATACCCACACCGTAGGGCTTGTTGGTGCTGTGAATCAAGTAACCGGGAATGCCGAGTCGCATGGCATAACGGCCCAGCGGGTTATCGGGGCCGGCCCTGACAATATCCGCTAACGGCTCGTCACCCTGGGCAATGGCTTCGTCTTTAAGCGACTGGGGCGGGCGCCAGTCCGGGTCTTTCTGCTTGGTGATGATGCGGGTCTTGCCCAGCGGGGTTTCCCAGTCCATGCGGCCGACACTGACCGGGTGCGTGACCACGAGAGGTATTTCACCGGGTTCTGCCTCGGGATAGTAGTACATGCGCATCTCGGGCAGGTTCAGGACCAGGCCGGTGCGTTCCACGTTCGGCAGGATAAAGCGATTGGGCAGTGTAACAACGGCATTTTCCTCGGGTAACCAGCGATCGACGGCAGGATTGGCCAGCAGTATTTCATTCTGGCCGAGGTCGTGGCGCCTGGCGATATCAAGCAGTGTTTCGTTGCGACTGGCGGTAATGGTCTGCAGCTGGCCGACTATGTCGACGTCGGGTGGTGGCAAGGTAAAGATATCCGCAGATAACAGGCCGCTGAAACAGAGAGCCATGGTAAATGTGAATGACTTGCAGGTGCGTTGTAGTGGCATAAAGTGTGACTACGGTGATAGTCAGTCGGGCGTGTATGACGAATAATAACTCATACTGACGCCTGTACCGTCAAGGATGGGGTTTAAATCAATGCGAAATCGATATCTTTTCACGGCTATTCTTGTTTGCCTGTCTGTGGGCGCTGTGTACGCCCAGTCCCTGTATAAATCCGTGAACGACCAGGGTGAAGTGACTTTTTCCGACAGTCCGCCGGACGGTGCCGCAGGGATCGAGACGATCGAAATTCAGCCGGGACCAACCGAGGCGCAGCGGCGTGAAAGTGCCGAACGCGCCAGGCAGATAGAGTCGCTGGCAAACGACCTGGGAGAATCAAATACGCAGCGTGAACGACAGCGTGTTGAGGCGCAACAACAGGCGCAACAACAGGCAAAAGATAACGAAGTTCAACCCATCGGCGAATACAGCGACGGACGCACTTATCCAAACCGGCCAATCTATCCACCGGTCACAAGGCCACCGGTACAGCCTGAATTGCCGATTTTGCCCGGGGCGCCGGGGCGCCCGGTGACGCTGCCTGCGGGGCCTGCGCCTGGCCCCGGGAGGTAGATTCAGGTTATTGTATTAGTGCGTATAATGTATATTATGTTAAATAACATATTTTAACGGTTTTCGAACGCACGCCCCTGCAGCGCCTGTAAATAAAGGGTTTGGCGGGTTTTTACCGGCAAGGAAATCGCAGGCGAATGACGCGTAATAATTACTTGCTGTCATCAAAGTGAATGGCGCTGTGCGAGCCATCGCAAAACGGTTTGTTCTTCGACGCGCCGCAACGGCACAGCGTGTAATGTTCCTGCGATGCACCTTGCCCCCAGTCGGCATCTTTCAGCTCTATGCTTCCGGTGATTCTCAGTGGTCCGTTTTTCTCGATGGTTATCGTTGCGGCACAGTTTCTGGTTGGCTGTGGCTCGCCATTTATCGCATATGACAACGCACCCGATGGGCACTTTTCGATGAGGCCCTTGATGTGCTCCAGCGCGTCACCATCCGGGTCGATCCAGGGGTCCTTGCGGGTGTCAAAAACCGTCTCCAGCTCCCTGTGGCAGTACTCGGCCACGGAGCACAGCAACGGATTGTTGAGGATGGTTATCGCCTGCCCTGCGTACGCCCTGAGCTCGTCGGGGGTACGCTCCGGAGAAGCCTCGTCGGTAAAGCCCGCATACTTGTGATTACCGTCGCAGTATGGCTTGTTCAGCGACGCACCGCAGCGGCACAGGCCCATTGCCGGCCTGGTCTCCAGGCGCTGTCCGTCACTGTCGATGAAGTTCTCGAGCCCCTTGACGATCATGGGGCCGTTTTTTGCGCAGCTGATTGTCGGTTTGGTCATTGCAGCGTTCTCCCGCGTTTCGATGTAGGGCCTATTTCATTCGGCCAACGGTGCTCGATTGACCAGTATTTTGGCCGAATGAATTCGGCCCTACACTGGTGTGATTCACTCAATTAATAATCATTTGCAGGCCGCAAGTGCATTCAACAGTACCTCGCCCGCCTCCTCTGCTGTTGTGCCAAAAGACACAATGCCGTCCAGGTGTCCGCCCATGGAAAAGATGCGCTTGTCACGGGCATCGGTGTTGTTGAACAGGCGCTCTACCTCGTGTGCCATCTCGGGCGTTCCATACGGTACATCAGCATCCGTGATCGGTATACCGAGTGCCGTTGCGTTGCGCCAGATGTCCGCTGAATGCACATGTAGAACGACGAGTATGTGCTCATCCATATCGTAGATCATGCCGTGCGT
>CAJQNP010000309.1 GCA_905479705.1 uncultured Gammaproteobacteria bacterium | reverse complement strand
CGGATCTCGGGAATCGTCGCTATGCTGTCCGTCCCGTCGGGGAGCGCAGTGTTTGCACCCATAGGGGCCAGCAGCTCATCGCTCATCTCGGCGGAAATGGCTCTCACATCGGCGATATCAAGGGTATGTGCACCCTTGCCGTATCCCAGTAACATAAGGCGATTGCAGATCTTGTTGATGTGTCGCGGCACACCCCTGCTGAGTTGATAGATGGACAGCACCGCGTTACTGGTAAACCCGGGATCGCCGTTCCAGCCAGACTGTATCAAACGAAACTCGATATAGGCCCGTGCATCAATCAGGTTCAGCGGGACAAGGTGATAGTTGGCAATGACGCGCTGCTGAAACTGCTCCATGTCCGGTGTACGCATCAAATCCTGCAGGGACTCCTGCCCGATCAGGAACAGTTGCAGCATCAGGCGTGACTGTGTCTGCAGGTCTGCCAGGATTCTCAATTCTTCAAGCGCCGAGTGCTGTAACGCCTGCGCCTCGTCAATAATCAGCAGAACCCGGCGACCGGCCTGTTCGTGATCCAGAAAGTAATGTTGTATCTGGTGACGCAGCGTTGCCTTGTCGACATTGGCGGCATCGATTCCATAGGCATAGGCCACGGAGCGCAGCAGGTCATCTGCGGAGTAATTGGAGGCGGTAATACGTTTTGCGACGACCCGGCTGACGTCGATCTCCTGCAGGAAGGTCTCGGCGAGCATGGTCTTGCCGGTACCGGGACGACCGGTCACCATGACAAAGCCCTCGCCCTGCGCAAGCGCGTACTCCAGATATTCCCGGGCGCGTTTGTAGCCGGAATGGGTAAAACAGAAATTCGGGTCGGGCGCGAGCCTGAAGGGATTTGCAGCCAGCTGATAAAAACTCTCGTACATAAAAAACATCCCTATATTTCATGTTCTTATTCTTCGCACACACCTTAAATCAGGTGCGGGCGTCATTATTATGACACCCATTATCAGCCCGCTGTCCTCAACTAGTCAAGTTATAGTCGTTTTCCGGTTATCCCGCCATGCCGGCAAGGTAAAATTTTTGTCACATATGGCCGGGGACCGGCCAGCAGCCGGTGCAATGGCCTACTTCATGAGGTCGACGTGGATACCGCGGGCCTCCAGCGCGTCGGCACGTGCCGAGATGAAGCGCTGGAAACTGGGTTGTTTCAGGTAGGCACCCGAGGCGACGTAGTCGATCGCGGACTGGGTGTGAAAGGCCTTCAGGTATGCCTCGGTGCGAAACACCTCGGCACCCTGCTCGTCAAAGAACACCAGCGACGGTGCATACAGGATATCCAGGTCCCGGGCCCACTGCGCGACACTGCTGGTCTTGCCATCCGGGCGTTGCACCGGCGTCCTGGACCACATGTCGAGCAACACCACGTCGACGCGCTGCAATTGCTCCCGGCTCTCCGGGCGCTGCAGAATATCGAGGTGCAGTTCATCGCAGGGGGCACAATCCTTCTGCTCAAACAGTACCAGCAGGGCACGACCGTTTCGGTCATGGAGTGCGCTGTCGGCTGGCAGAAACGCGGCATCGTTGTGCAGCTGGCCGCTGGCCGCGGCCGGTGAGACCGATGCGAAATATTCCCTGAAGGTCGGGTCCTTGCCGTGATGCTGGACCCCGTAGTCGAGAGCCGCGTTGAATTTATGCGGCGGGTAGTAACCGTTCACACGCAGCGCCACCCTGCCCGCCTCGTCCAGAAACAACAGCGTGGGTGTAAACATGACACGCAACGACCTGGCAAACGCCTTCTCAGTGGTCTCCTCCCCGTCGAAACCGGTAACCTCGCGGTCACCCCACATGTTGATGGCGATGACCTCGTAGTGGCTGCGGGTCTTGTCCTCGGTTTCCCTGAGTGCGAAGTTGGTATCCAGCAGTTTCTGGCAATAGGGACAGCCATCCTGGTAGAAATAGAGGATCACGCGCTTGCCGGCAGCAGCAGCCTCGGACACGTCTTCACGAATATCGAGAAAGGAATTTGCAAACCAGGCCGGCTTCTCGGCATAGCCTGGATTGACCAGCCCCGCGTCAAGCGCCTGGTCCTGCTGCTCGGCCCGGCATGGCTGGGTTGCAACAAGCAGACAAACCGCTACAAGCACGACGGGTATTACCAGGACCCTGTTCAGCATATGCACTCCACTGGCAAGACGGGCGACTGCCCACGGCTGAATTCTAGCAGAGATATCCGCTCAGTCTGCTAAATCGCTGCCACACCCCGGACAGCAGGCGCAGAGCGCGCAACCCGCACACAGGGGCCGCACCCGGCAGACCTCCTTTGCATGTCGCACGATCAGGGCGTGAAATTCATTGAACAGGCCGACATCCGCACCCAGCGACCCCTCCACCCTTGAACGCATGCCCTCGTAGGGCTCTGAGCCCTCGAACAGACCGAGACGCGCAAACAGGCGGCGGGTATAGGCGTCGATCACGAACACCGGCCGTTCAAAGGCATACAGCAGGATATCATCGGCGGTCTCCGGACCGACACCGTGCACGCACAGCAGGGCCTGACGCAAGGCAACCGTGTCCATTCGCGCCAGGGCGGCATACCCGCCCGCCTCAAGGTACCAGCGGCACAGGTGCTGTAAACGGCTTGCCTTGACGTTGAAATAACCGGAAGGCCGTAGCCAGTCAGCCAGGTCATCGCCCGATGCCGCCATGATTGCTGCCGGATCCAGTGCGCCGTGTTCCTGCAGGTTCGCGATGGCCTTCTCGACATTCGTCCAGGCCGTGTTCTGCGTCAGCACCGCACCGACCATGACCTCAAAGGGTGAGTCACCCGGCCACCAGTGTTGCGGGCC
>CAJQNP010000308.1 GCA_905479705.1 uncultured Gammaproteobacteria bacterium | reverse complement strand
GAACAGCCGCAATTTGGTGAGGCGCCGGCGCGCTGGTCGCTGCAGGCGGGTGCGGTCTACCAGTCCAGTGCCGACCTGGACGAGGGTGGCGACATGAGCGCCGGTCGTTATTTTATTAGCGGCGGTCTGGGCAAGATGTTTGCCAGTGGCTGGCGTGTCAGTGGTGCAGTCGGGTATGGCGAGGACCGCTATGACTTCTCGGGTTCCAGCGGCTTTGGTGCGCTGGATCCCTGGGAGCGCATCCGTGAGCTGCGCTTCAGCGTGCCGCTGCAATATTTTGCCAACCAGGACTGGACCATCTACGCGATCCCCACGCTGCGATTCAATGCCGAGTCCGGTGCCGACCTGAATGACGGCACCAATGGCGGCCTGATCACCGGTGCGGCCTACCGCGTCAACGACAGGTTCACCATCGGACCGGGCTTCGGTGTCTTTACCGAGCTTGAAGACAGCACCAGTATTTTTCCTATCCTGATTATCGACTGGAAGATCACCGATACCCTGTCACTGGAGACGGGGCGGGGCTTTGCTGCCAGTCGCGGTCCTGGCCTGCAGTTGCGCTGGGACGCATCGTCGAACTGGACATTTGCACTGGGTGGTCGTTACGAGAAGAGTCGTTTCCGTTTGAACGACAGTGGTCCGGCACCCGATGGTATCGGTCAGGACAAGGCTGTCCCGTTGTTTGCCGCGGCAGAGTATGCCTTTAGCAAGGACACCGTGGTGAGTTTGCTGGGTGGTGCAGAAGTCGGCGCCAACCTGCGACTGGAGGATTCATCCGGGGACTACATCACAGATACTGACATATCGACGGCGCCATTTTTTGGTGCGACCTTTCGTACACGCTTCTAGGGTGACCCGGAATTACTTGATACAGGCGCAGTGAGTATCTGGCGTTTCGCCTGTTCACTTGCGAAACGTCCAGTAGCGACCCTCTGCGGTTTCCATGGCCTGCAGTCCGAAGCGATCATCAGCGCGTTGCCCGGTTTGTAACAGCCCGTAGATGTCTTCCATGATGCGACGGTCCTCGGCGTAATAGCTATGGCCGAGCAGGCCGCCGCTGGTCTCGCTGGCATCAATGGTTTCCATGCCGTCGACGATGACCAGTGACTCACCGGAATCCCCGGCACGCGGATACCCGTGGAAGGCCTTTGAGGCCATCAGGGCGCGGTCTTTGGACGAGGCATACAGGGATATATGGATACCGGTGCGTGCCAGTCGCGGTGCCATCTCCCGCCGGAACACGTCGGCATCGATGTCCGGTGCGATCATGATGATCTCCCGAAAACGGATCAGGTCGCTTTCCAGCCGATCACCGGACAGGGTGACCATGGCATTGCCGATGATGCGGTTGCCCATGCTGTGGCCGACGAGGTAAATGCTGTGTGCCGGGACCTGTTCCAGCAGCATGGTCAGCGTCTCGATGAAATGCGACTCTGCCCACTCTGCATTGGTCTCGTCCGTGACATAGCCGGTCAGGCTGCCCTGTGACGGCCAGGCGAAGAGTATCACCGGGCCCGTGAACTTCACGTCGTCGGCAAATTGTGCGACGCGCTTGCTGGTTTCGGGAAACGGCTCGTTGTAGCCATGCACGAATACCATCACCCTGTTGCCCGCTGATGCCTCGATGGCCCGGCCGAGGCGGGCGCTGAAGGTGTTGCTGTTGAGTGTCAGCACGTCGTGCAGCTTGATGTGCTTGTCGGCCTCGTTCTCCCACTCGAGCTTGAGCAGTGACGCCTCCTCATGCACGCCCATGACGTGACCGGGCGGAATGTTGATCTGTGCGACGCCGTGGCTGAGGTCGCCGCGTATGCCGCTGTAATACTCGTCACCATCGGCATCCGGGGCGCGGTCGGTCACGTAAAAGAGTTCTACCAGCCGCGGTTCATCCGCAGTCACGGCGGCCTGCGGGTGCTTGTCGCCGCCCAGTGAACAACCACCGAGAACAAAGAGTGCAATGAGGGCCAAATAACTGGCGATGTGCCGGGCGAGTCTGTTTTCCATAACCTGAGAGATGTCTGGGTAATTGATGTGAGTGCTGGCCCGTGAATGCAAGGCGCCTGCCGGCATTACATGACCTTACGGGTGTTTACAATCGATAATTGGAGATAAAGGCCCTATGACCATCAGGGGTGTGAAATGTTCCTGTTGAATTTGAGAGGATGAGTATGATGTCATTCCTGCCTTGCAGGACTGACCTGGCTTACTACCACTAACGCACAATAGAGACATTCATATGACTGAACAGCAAGCGCTACTGGACAGGGCCATTGCCCTGGTCGATGCCGCCAACAGCGAGGACCCGAACCAGGTGACGCTGGATGGCAAGGACTGGCCGAAAGAGCTGCTGTACTCGCAGCGTATGTCCGACATGTTGCAGCGCTTCCGGCCGGACGCCGATGCAGCCCAGCAACTGGCGATTCGTGCACAGCATGTACAGCGCTGGAAGTCGCCGCGTGATGCCTACCCGATGGACCGCATCGGTTACCTGCAATGGCGCAAGGACCTCTACAAGATCCAGGCAGAAACGGCGGTCGGGTTGCTGGAGCAGGCGGGGTATGGCGACGATGTCACCGGCCGCGTCAGGGAAGCCGTGGCCAAACTGCGTATCAAGGAAAACCCGGATACGCAGTTGCTGGAGGATGTGACCGACCTGACCTTCCTGGAACATTACCTGCTCGAGTTCGCCGAAAAACATCCCGAGTACGACGAGGACAAGTGGCTGGATATCCTGCGCAAGACCTGGAAGAAGATGTCCGGGGATGCACAGGCATTCGCGCTCTCCGGGAGCATCCGGTTGCCCGAGTCGCTGCTGCCGCTGATCCAGAAGGCGGTATCGGACTAGTGGCAGTCAACGGCAGCGGTGTAGTGTTTTGGTCGCGATTCGCGGCTGTAAGCCGCTCCTACAGGTCAAGTATTCACTGGTTGGACCTGGTGGCGCAGGAGCGCTTTGCAAGCGCAAATTGCGGCTGAATCACACTCCATCCCTGTTATGCACATTGTCATC
>CAJQNP010000307.1 GCA_905479705.1 uncultured Gammaproteobacteria bacterium | reverse complement strand
AGAAATCGAAACGGCCGGAACAGGTGTGTCGCGAGAATGATTTCATCCAGCCCGTGGCGGGCCAGTACAAAATTGATGTGTACCAGTCGAATGATTTGTGCAGGTCGAATCATGTCAGCCGGTATTGTCCCTGTGCGCTGCTTGCAGGCGCTTGACGCGTGCCGCGAGGCGTTCCACGTCCATGCTGATACGCGTGACATCGCTGCTGAAGTTTTCGGTCTCGATGCGTGTCGGTAACACCCGCAACTCTTCCTGCAGGTATTCGCCGGTGTCCTGCTGCAGCGTGTTCAGCCCGTGGCGCAGGACATGGCGACCGCGGCGTGCCAGGTTGCCGAGTTGATGGGCAACGACATCGCCGGTCAGCTGAGACAGTTGCTCCTCCCAGTCGATGTCCAGTTCATCGAGGATGGCCTTGAAGGTCTGGCCGGTCTCGACATCTCCCGTGATAACCACGTCACCGGAAAACAGCGATTTCTCCGCGTTACTGCCGAGACCGAGGCGTGCCAGTGCCAGTGGCGTGCCCCGCAACGTCGTGTCAGCCTCGCCGTCGATACAGTCCTTCAGTTGCACGCCGTGTTCATCCGGGTGGATATACAGGTCCACGTCAAGACCCTCGAGGTGCACGTTGATACAGCGACCGGCGAGGCCGGACAGGCGCTTGCCACTGTCCGGGTCAAGCCGCAGGTAACGGTTGATAACGGCCTCGAGTCCGGTGATGGCGCTGGGGGGCAGTTGCATCAGTGCTGTCCTGTCGGATGGATGCCCGGCAGCCTGGGTGGCGCACTGTTCATTACAGTTTGTAGCCGCGGTGAATGGCGACGATGCCGCCCGACAGGTTGTGATAGTCACAGCGCTCAAGGCCGGCCTGTTCCATCATCGACTGCAGGGTCTGCTGGTCCGGGTGCATGCGTATCGACTCGGCCAGGTAACGGTAGCTGGATTCATCCCTGGCAATAAACTGCCCGAGTTTTGGCAGTATTGCGAAGGAGTAGAAATCGTAGGCCGGTTTTAACAGGGCCGTCGGCCGCGAGAATTCCAGTACCAGCAGGCGGCCGCCCGGCCTGATAACCCGGTACAGGGAATCCAGTGCACGTTGTTTGTTGGTGACATTGCGCAGGCCAAAGGCCATGGTGACCAGGTCAAAGCTGTTGTCGGGAAACGGCAGTTGTTCGGCGTCGACCTGGGCGAAGTCGACATTGCCCGAGACCCCCTTGTCGAGCAGCCGGCTGCGGCCGTTGTTGAGCATCGCTGCATTGATGTCCGCGAGGGTGATGTGGCCGCGCTCACCGACGATGGGTGCCATCAGCCGGGTCAGGTCGCCGGTGCCACCGGCAAGGTCGAGGACGCGTTCGCCGGGCTTCAGGTTGGCCATGTTGATGGCGTAGCGCTTCCACAAACGGTGGATGCCCAGCGACATCATGTCGTTCATCAGGTCATAATTATCTGCAACAGAATCAAAGACATGGCGAACGTGTTGGGATTTTTCGCCGACCGGGACATTGCGAAAACCGAAGTGTGTGGTTTTGTCAGACATGGTTCGTGTTGTTATGAACGGGTAGTTAAAACTACCACAAAGCGCCCGGCCTTGTTGCCAGCCCGCGTCAGCGGGGTCAGTCCTTTTCGCGACGCGTGTGCCCGGCCTGCTGCAGCTTGTCGAGGTAGGCCTGCCAGTAGCGGTCGCGGTTCTTGCCCAGGTCGTAGAGCGTTTCCCAGGAATAGATGCCGGTGTCGTGGCCGTCGTCGAAGGTCGGTTGGATGGCATAGTGGCCAACCGGTTCGATGTGCGTGATCATGGCGTCTTCCTTGCCGATCTGCAGCACGCCCTGTCCGGGACCATGGCCCTGTACCTCGGCGGAAGGTGAGTGCACGCGCATGAATTCGTAACTGAGCTCGAAACGCTCGCCGTCCGAATAGCTGATTTCCAGGACGCGGGATTTCTGGTGCAGGTTGATCTCAACCGGTTTGGGTGTGTCTTTCATGGTGTCCTCTGTACGTGCGGGTGCGTACCGCAGGCTGATTAAAGTATATACCGGCTCAGGTCTTCATCCCTGGAAAGCGCCTCGAGGTGTTCGTCGACATACGCGGCGTCGATGACCAGCGTCTTGCCGGCGGAGTCGGTCGCCTCGAACGAGATGGTCTCGAGCAGGCGTTCCAGCACGGTGTGCAGGCGGCGTGCACCGATATTCTCGGTGCCCTCGTTGATGCGGCTGGCGATCTCGGCGATGCGCGTGATGCCGTTGTCGGAGAATGACAGGTCGACATTCTCGGTGGCCAGCAAGGCCGAGTACTGCTCGGTCAGCGAGGCATCCGGCTCGGTCAGGATGCGGGAAAATTCCGCCGCACCGAGGTCATCCAGTTCCACCCGGATGGGCAGTCGCCCCTGCAGTTCCGGGATCAGGTCCGACGGTTTGGAGAGGTGAAATGCGCCCGAGGCGATAAACAGGATATGGTCGGTCTTGACCATGCCGTGCTTGGTGTTGACGGTACTGCCCTCGACCAGCGGCAGCAGGTCACGCTGCACACCTTCACGCGAGACATCCGGGCCGCTGGACTCGCCGCGGCGCGTGACCTTGTCGATCTCGTCCAGAAACACGATGCCGTTCTGTTCGACATTCTCGAGGGCGCTGTGCTTCAGGTCGTCCTCGTTGATCATTTTCGCGGCTTCCTCGTCGACCAGCAGCTTGCGCGCGTCGCGGATGCGCAGCTTGCGGGACTTGCTACGGTTGCCGCCCATGTTCTGGAACATGCCCTGCAGCTGGCTGGTCATTTCCTCCATGCCCGGCGGTGCCATGATCTCCACGCCCACCGGTGCCACCGAGACATCGATCTCGATTTCCCTGTCATCCAGTGAGCCTTCGCGCAGGCGCTTGCGAAACTTCTGCCGGGTCCCGGAGTCGCCGCTGTCCTCCGGGGAGCCCTGCGCCGCGGGCAGCAGCACATCGAGGATGCGGTCCTCGGCGGCATCCTCGGCGCGGTGCCGTACCTTGTCCATGGCGGTTTCGCGGGCCAGCTTGATCGCGGCATCGACCAGGTCACGGACAATGGATTCCACATCCCGGCCGACGTAGCCGACCTCGGTAAACTTGGTGGCCTCTACCTTGATAAACGGGGCATTGGCGAGCCGTGCCAGGCGTCGTGCGATCTCGGTCTTGCCGACCCCGGTGGGGCCGATCATGAGGATGTTCTTCGGGGTGATCTCGCTGCGCAGTTCTGCATCGACCTGCATGCGCCGCCAGCGATTACGCAACGCAATGGCGACTGCCCGCTTGGCGGCGTCCTGGCCGATGATGTGCTTGTCCAGTTCCTGGACGATCTCTCTGGGGGTCATGTTGGACATAATGTATTCAGGTTTCGCGGCACGCTGGTCAGAAAGCCAGCGCCTCGAGGGTCAGGTTTCGGTTGGTGTAGATACAGATATCAGCGGCGATGCCGAGTGCGGCCTCGGTGATGGCGCGGGCATCCATGTCGGTATTTTCAAGCAGTGCCCGGGCCGCGGCCTGCGCATAGGCGCCACCGGAGCCGATCGCCATGAGCGAGTTTTCCGGCTCGATGACGTCACCGTTGCCGCTGATGATCAGCGAGGTTTCACGATCCGCCACGGCCAGCAGGGCCTCGAGGTTGCGCAACATCTTGTTGGTGCGCCAGTCCTTGGCCAGTTCGACGGCGGCACGGGTCAGGTGACCGCTGTGGGCCTCCAGCTTGCCCTCGAACAGCTCGAACAGGGTGAAGGCATCGGCCGTGCCCCCGGCAAACCCGGCAATGACCTTGTCGTGATACAGGCGCCGGACCTTGCGCGCGTTGCCCTTCATGACGGTGTCACCCATGGATACCTGGCCGTCGCCACCGATGACGACGCTGTCGCCGCGTCGAACGGACAGGATGGTGGTGCCGCGAAACTGCTTCACTCTGTGTCTCCGCAAAAAAGGGCGTTGATTGTACACCATACAATTGGGTCAATCAGGCTGAATTAAAAGGGGTTTTTTTAAGAAAAAGCGGTTATTTGGTTTTCCGCGCGCGCGGATGTGCCTGGTCATAGACCTGTGCGAGGTGCTGGAAGTCGAGGTGGGTATAGACCTGGGTGGTGCTGATATCCGCGTGGCCAAGCAATTCCTGCACGGCACGCAGGTCGCCACTGGATTCCAGCAGGTGACTGGCAAAGGAGTGGCGCAGGGTATGCGGGTGTACATCACCGGGTACGCCCTGCAGGCGTGCATGCTGCTTGACGCGCTGCTGCACCGCCCGCACGCCCAGGCGCTTGCCGCCGCGGCCGGTGAACACGGCGTTGTCGCTGCCGACAGGGCGTGGCGGACGCACTTGCAGCCAGGCGTTGAGTGCGCTGATGGCCTTGTCGCCGACCGGCAGGACCCGCGTCTTGGCGCCCTTGCCGGTGACGCGCACGATACGTTCGTTGAAGTCGATGTCGTCCTCGTCCACGCCGACCAGCTCGGAGAGCCGCAGGCCGGACGAGTACATCAGTTCCAGCATGGCGAAGTCACGCAGCACCAGCACGTCCTCGCTGCTGCCGTGCAGCAGTGTGGCGACATCGTCCACGCTCAGGGTGTCGGGCAGGTGCTGCTCCGATTTGGGTGCCGCTACGTCCAGCCCCGGGTTGAGGGTGACCACCTGTTCGCGCAGCAGGTAGTTGTAAAAGCTGCGCAGTGCCGACAGCCGGCGTTGTATGCTGCGCCCGCTCAGGCCGCGGCGGTGGCACTGTGCGGCATAGTGGCGTACATGCCGGGTCTGGACATCACGCCAGTCAGAAATACCGCCCTGCTCGCACCAGGCATGCAACTCGTGCAGGTCACGCCGGTAGTGTTTGCGGGTATTTTCAGCGAGTCGCCGTTCAGTCTGCAGGTGATGCAGAAAACGTTCAATCCAGTGATGGTCAGGTGTCGCCAAGGCCGTGAAAGGGTGCGGCGGGGCTCGGTCAGGTCCCGATCAGCCTGCCGTGGCCGGTGTCTCGACATGCTCGCCCAGCAGCAGGTCCATCAGCTCACCCAGGTGGGTCAGAAACAGTGTACCCATGCCGGGATGAAAGCGGCTGGCCTCCTGGCTGCCAATGGCCAGCAGGCCGTGCTTGCAGTGATGGCCCAGCGGGATCAGCGCAACAGACTCGATCGCCTGTGCCTGGTCACCAAACAGGTATTGCAGCTGCTCGGCCTTGAAACGCCCGCACTGGGGTCGCGAGCCTTTCAGAAAGGTTTCGAAATGCTGCAGCTCGCTGGCATCGGGGTCATAGGCATCCACGCCGCACTCGCGTGTCTGCACCTCGCTCATGCCGGCGACCCGCATGATCACGGTGTCGGCCTTGAACTCGCCAAGCAGGTTCTCGCGCAGGGTGTCCAGCAGGTCCTCCAGCGAGTGTGCCTTGATCAGGCCCAGTGTCAGCTGGTGCATGCGTTCATTGAGTCGGTTGTTGTCGCGCGCCACGTGCACCAGGTCCATCAGCTTGCGCTTCAGCTGGCTGTTCTGGTCGCGCAACACCTTGACCTGGTGTTCGACCAGCGAGATCGCCGGGCCGACGGCGTGCGGGATCTGCAGGGTGGCCAGCAGGCTGGCGTTGTTCTGGAAGAATTCGGGGTTGTCCCGCAGGTAATCGGCGACGGTCTTTTCCTCGATGGGCAGGGCCGGTGTCTGAGTCTGCTGAGATGTCGTCATAGGTCTATGCGCCCCTGGTAAACCGTGGTGGCGGGCCCGGTCATCAGCACCGGTTGCCCAATTCCGGCCCAGCTTACCACAAGTTCGCCGCCGTTCAGGACTACTTTGACCCGTTCGGCCAGCCATCCCTGCAGCTGGCCGGCCACCACCGCCGCACAGGCGCCGCTGCCACAGGCGAGCGTCTCGCCGGCGCCACGCTCGTATACACGCAGGCGAATGGCGTCCCCGGCGAGCACCTGCATGAAGCCGACATTGACGCGCTCCGGGAAGCGCGCATGTTGCTCGATCAGCGGGCCCAGTGTCGCCACAGCGGCCGTGTCGATGTCAGTGACGCGCAGCACGGCGTGGGGA
This sequence comes from uncultured Gammaproteobacteria bacterium, assembly GCA_905479705.1. Lineage (GTDB taxonomy): Bacteria > Pseudomonadota > Gammaproteobacteria > UBA9214 > UBA9214 > UBA9214. The sequence continues at coordinate 9,936 of CAJQNP010000307.1, read as the reverse complement.
TTGCCCATCGACAGCGCGGCAATCTCCAGTTGCTGGTCGAGCACGTCGAGTGCGTAGCGGTTGTCGCGCCGTTCCGCGAGAAACGGGATCTCGGCCGGTTCCAGCCGTGGCACACCCATATCCACCGTGATCTGGCCATTCGGCTGCTGAATCAGCTGCAGGGGCCCGCTGGCGGTCTCGACCTGTAGCTGTGTCTTGTCGGTGAGGCCCTGTTCGCGCACGAACTGCATGAAGCAGCGCGCGCCGTTACCGCACTGGCCGACCTCGCTGCCATCGGCATTGAAGATGCGGTAGCGGAAATCGGCCTGGGCGCCGCTAGCGGGTTCGACCAGCAGCAGCTGGTCACAGCCGATCCCGAGGTGCCGGTCGGCGAGCTGACGCACCTGCCCGGGGGCCAGCTCGACGGGCTGATTGATGGCGTCAATGACGACAAAGTCATTACCGAGGCCGTGCATCTTGGTGAATTCGATTGCCATGCTTCAGGCCGGCAGCAGTTGCTCGTGGCGGGTCAGGTCATCCAGCGATTCGCGTTCGCGAATCACGTGCACCTGGTCGCCATCCACCATGACCTCGGCCGCGCGTGGTCGCGAGTTGTAGTTGGAGCTCATGGTAAAGCCATAGGCGCCGGCGGAGCGTACCGCCAGCAGGTCGCCCTCGTTAAGCAGCAGGTCGCGTCCCTTGCCGAGAAAGTCACCGGTCTCGCACACCGGCCCGACCACATCGTAGTGGCGCGCCTCGCCTTCGCGCGGTTGCACCGGCAGGATGTCATGCCAGGCATCATAGAGCGCCGGGCGCTGCAAGTCGTTCATGGCGGCATCGACAATGGCAAAGTTCTTGTGCGGCGTATGCTTCAGATATTCCACGCGGGTCAGCAACAGGCCGGCATTACCGGCAATGGCGCGGCCGGGTTCCAGCAGCAGTTCCTGCGGACGGCCAGCGATGTGTTTCAGCAGTTCGCGGGCATAGGCATCCGGTTGCGGTGGTTCATCACCCTGGCCGTAGGGAATCCCCAGCCCGCCACCGAGGTCGATGTGGCTTAGCTCTATGCCGTCTGCCTGCAGCCGGTCAACCAGCTGCAGGACGCGCAGCAAGGCATCCACGAACGGTGCGGTGGCGGTCAGCTGTGAACCGATGTGACAGTCGATGCCGGTGACACGCAGGTGTGGCAACGCGTTGGCTCGCCGGTAGACCTCCAGTGCCTGGTCGATATCGATACCGAACTTGTTGTCGCGCAGGCCGGTCGAGATGTACGGGTGCGTCTGGGCATCGACATCGGGATTGACGCGAATCGAGACCGGCGCGAGTTGGCCACTCTCGGCCGCGACGCTGTTGAGGCGTTCAAGTTCGGCCTCGGACTCGACATTGAAGCAGCGGATTCCGGCCTGCAGGGCAGCACGCATCTCGGCGGCTCGCTTGCCGACACCGGAAAACACGATCCTTGCCGGATCACCGCCGGCTCGCAGCACGCGGGCGAGTTCGCCCTCAGAGACGATATCGAAACCGGAGCCGAGTCGGGCCAGCACCTGCAACACGGCCAGGCTGGAGTTGGCCTTGACGGCATAGCAGATCAGGTGCGGGTGGTTGCCAAGGGCATCGTCAAACACGCGCCAGTGGCGTTCCAGTGTGGCGCGCGAGTAAACGTAACAGGGGGTGCCAAAGCGCGCGGCAATGTCGTCCAGCGCAACGTCCTCGGCGCACAGCTGGCCATCCTGGTAGCGAAAATAGTCCATGGTGCAGTGCGCTCAGTTCTCTTTCGGTTCGGGTTCTTCGGCTGGTTGTTCCGGCTGTAGCGGTTCTACCGGCTGTAGCGGTTCTACCGGCTGTGTCGCTTGTTTCGGCTCGGGCAGGTAGAGCGGGCCCTTCTGGCCGCAGCCGCTCAGCAGCAGGCACATCAACAGGACGGCAGGCAGACGGTTTCTCATGTGAGTGTGTCCAGGCAACGGGCGATTCAGTATTCGCGCCCAGTATACGGGGACAGTGCGGCAAACCCAACGGCAACACGGCATACTAGCGTCCATGAACACGGATTACCTCGATGCCGTTGAGATCAATCCCGCCGGCCCTGCCACGGCCTGCATCATCTGGTTGCACGGGCTCGGCGCGGACGGCCATGACTTTGCAGCGCTGATCCCGCAGCTGGATATCGTCGATACCCTGGGTGTGCGTGTGGTGCTGCCGCATGCGCCACAGCGCGCGGTGACGATCAACGGCGGCATGCACATGCCGGCCTGGTATGACATTCAAAGCACCGATTTCGGGTGTGAGCAGGACAGTGCGGGTATCGAGACCTCGGCCGGACAGCTGCGCGCCCTGATCCAGCGAGAGGTCGACAGCGGAATGCCTGCCGGGCGCATCATCCTGGCGGGTTTCTCGCAGGGCGGTGCCATCGTGTTGCACACCGGGCTGCGCTATCCGCAGCCGCTCGCCGGCATTCTTGCCCTGTCCACCTACCTGCCGCTGGCCGACAGCCTGGCCGCACAGGCCAGTGCCGCGAATCGTTCGGTACCCATCATGATGGCGCACGGCATGCAGGATCCGGTGGTGCCGGTGATGCTGGCGCTGCAGTCGCGCGACCGGCTTGCAGAACTGGGTTACACGGTGGACTGGCACAGCTATGCCATGCAGCACGCGGTGTGTCCGCAGGAGGTCGGTGATATTCGGGCCTGGCTGTTGCAGCGGCTGGAATCGACCTGACGTATTAGTTTGATCAAACGCTGTTGGCCGAATGAATTCGGCCCTACTCGTGAGTCAGCACTGAATATCCGGTCACGTCAGCAGACACGCAGGGTCGAATTTATTCGACCAGCAATCTGTGCAGCGATCAAGCGCTGATGTCGGAATGAATTCGGCCCTGCAATGAGTCAGTCTAGCCGGGCGCCTGCTAGACGGCGATGGCCGTCCCGGTGTCGTTCTGGCGGGCCTCTGCCAGTGCCGCAACGGCACGTTCCAGCATGGCCTCGGCATCGTCGTTGCGCTGGCACTGGGTGATACCGAAACACGCCTTTATGCCGGCCTCGTCCGTTCCACCCAGCAACTGTATGTGGGGCACCAGCTTGTCCACCAGCTGCAGCGCGGCATCCTGGGTGGTTTCCTGCAGGATCAGGATAAAGTCGCGGTTGCTGTTGCAGCCAACCAGGTCAGCCCAGCGTGTCTGGTCCTTCAGCAGGTAGCTGACGCGTTTGATGGCCTTGTCACGGTCCACACCCGTATCGATACCGATGCACAGCAGCGACAGCGGGCTGTTGTAGCGACGGCTGCGCGACACCAGTGGATCCAGCGATATCTGGATTCCGTAATGGCTTAGCAGGCTGGGGATCTGCTCGTCCTGCAGGGACAGCTTGTTGATTTCCTGCTGCAGGGTATCGCGTTCCTTTTTGAGCCGCAGTTTCTCGGTGACGTCGCGGTAGTAGCGTACCGTCAACCCGTCTGACCCGGCGATGTCCACGGCCTCGATCGCCAGCCAGCGTTCATCGCCGTCCGGCATGATCCAGTTCACCAGCGTGCCGTTGCCCAGCAGCGGGGTTACCAGGCCGTCCGGCTGGGAATCACCGCTCAGGGTCGTGGCGGCCTCGCCGAGCAGGGCGGCAAAGGCCCGGTTAAAACCCTGGATACGGCCGCTGTCATCCATCACCAGGATGGCCAGCGGACAGTGATCCAGCAGCGCCAGTGCGGCGGGGTGCGAAAGGTTTTTCATGTGGCTCTTCTTGCTCCGTGCGTGGTAGATCGTTTCGGTGTCTGAAATAACGGTCTGGCTGTGTTGTGCTGTAACACGCTCAGTCCGCCTGCAGGCGGGTGCGGGCAGCGCTGACGGCCCTGCGAACCTGCGCCGGTGCGGTACCGCCGACATGGTCACGCGCCGCCATCGAACCCGCCAGTCTGAGTACCGTGAAGACATCCGCGTCGATCACGTTCGAGAAGGTCTGCAGTTCCTGCAGTGACATGGCGGACAGGTCCTTGTCGTTGTCGATGCCATAACGCACGGCACGACCCACCACCTCGTGTGCATCACGAAAGGCGATGCCCTTGCCGACCAGGTAGTCGGCCAGGTCCGTGGCCGTGGAAAAGCCCTGCAATGCGGCTGCCTCCATGCGCGCGTGGCACACACCCACGGCAGGCATCATGTCGCCGAATACGCGCAATGAGCCATGCAGGGTGTCGATGGTGTCGAACAGCGGTTCCTTGTCTTCCTGGTTGTCCTTGTTATAAGCCAGTGGCTGGCTCTTCATCAGCATCAGCAGGCTGACCAGGTGACCGGTGACGCGCCCGCTCTTGCCGCGTACCAGTTCCGGGACATCCGGATTCTTCTTTTGCGGCATGATGCTGGAGCCGGTACAGAAGCGGTCCGGCAGTTCAATAAAGCTGAACTGTGCCGATGACCAGAGTACCAGTTCCTCCGAGAAGCGCGACAAGTGCATCATGATGAGTGACGCGGCCGCGCTGAATTCTATGACGAAATCCCGATCACTGACGGCATCCAGCGAGTTTGTAGCAACGCTGTCAAAACCAAGCAGCCTGGCAGTGTATTCCCGGTCGATGGGAAAGCTGGTGCCAGCCAGTGCCGCGGCACCCAGCGGCATGACATTCACACGCCTGCGTACATCGAGCAGGCGCTCATGATCACGCGCCAGCATCGCCTCCCAGGCCAGCATGTGGTGACCAAAGCTGATGGGCATGGCGACCTGCAGATGCGTAAAGCCGGGCATGATGGTGTCTGCCTCGCGCTCGGCGAGATCAACCAGTGCCAGTTGCAGTCGTTGCAGTGCACTGCACAGGCTGTCGATTTCATCCCGCAGGTAAAGACGCAGGTCGGTGGCGACCTGGTCGTTGCGCGAGCGTCCGGTGTGCAGTTTCTTGCCGGTCTCACCGATGCGCTCAATGAGCCGCGCCTCGATATTCATGTGGATATCTTCCAGCGCTACGGACCAGGCAAAGTCGCCGCGTTCGATATCGTCCTGAATGCCTTCCAGGCCGGTGACGATATCCGTGGCCTCGGCGTCGCTGATGATGCCGCTGTGTGCCAGCATGCGTGCATGCGCAATCGAGCCGGCGATGTCCTGCCGGTAGAGCCGCTGGTCAAACCCGATCGAGGCCGTGAAGGCCTCGACGAAGGCATCGGTGGATTCCGTGAAGCGTCCGCCCCAGGGCTTGTCTGAAGTGTTGTCGTCTGTCATGAAGTTAACCGGAATACGTGATTTGCGGCAGTATAACCAATCCCGGTCGGCTTTGCGTTTGCCGGACGGGCGCTGTTTCACGGTCATCACGGCGACAGCGTGCAACACTTGCATGCCAACGTAACTGGGTTGAAACTGCTGCCATGAAAGTACAGCCACCTGCTGAAGAGTTCGCCATCGAAACGGCCGAGTCATTCTTTCTGCCGAGTTTTTGTGAAGTGCGCATGGTGTTCGCTGTGGTGGTCATCGCCGAGTTGCTGGCCTTCATCCTGACCCTGGTCAGTCCGGGCATCGTCGATAATCCATGGGCCAACCTGGGGCTGATCTCGATGTTCATGCAGTGGATCGCGCTTACCAGCGCCGCCGTGCTGTGTGTGTCACGGCCGTTGCTGGCACGGCTTGGCAACAGTGTCGCGGCCCTGGTGAGTTACCTGCTGGTGCTGCTGGTCACGGCCATTATCAGCGAGATCGCGTTTCGCCTGATGGTCAGCAGCACCCTGTTTCCGGAGATTGGCATGCAGCAGCATGCGGTCTTTCTGCTGCGCAACCTGATCATCAGCACGGTCATAGCGGCCGTGGTGCTGCGTTACCTGTATGTGCAGTACCAGTGGCGCCAGCAACTCAAGGCCGAGGCGCGCGCCCGCATCCAGGCACTGCAGGCACGCATCCGGCCACACTTTCTGTTCAACAGCATGAACACCATTGCCGCACTGATTCGCACGGCACCGGAGAGTGCCGAGTCCGCCATCGAGGACCTGTCCGACCTGTTTCGTGCCTCGCTGAACGGTTCCCACGAGCAGAGCACCTTTGCAGACGAGCTGACGCTGGCTCAGCGTTACCTGAACATCGAGACCCTGCGGCTCGGCGAGCGCCTGGCGGTGGAATGGCATGTGCAGGGCATTCCAGCCGGGATCAGCATGCCGCCACTGACCCTGCAGCCGTTGCTCGAGAATGCCATCTACCACGGCATTGAACGCCTGCCCGACGGCGGGATCATCCATGTCGACGGCAGCTGCCGCGACGCCCTGGTGGAGATTGCCATCAGCAATCCGGTACCGGGGACCGAGACCGGTGGCCAGCGAGAGGGCAACCGCATTGCCCAGGAAAATATTCGCCAGCGCCTGCAGCTTGCGTTTGGCGGCCGGGCCGGCTTGCTGACCTCGCTGGAGGGTAATATCTACAAGGTCCTGCTGCGTTTTCCGGAGGCGCGTGTCACGTGAAGGTGCTGGTTGTCGACGACGAGATGCCGGCCCGCGCACGGCTGTGCGCGCTGCTGCAGGATCTTGGCGGCTACCAGGTGTGCGGTGAAGCGGCCAACGGTCGCGAGGCCCTGCAGCTTAGCGAGGCCGAACAACCCGATGTGCTGTTGCTGGATATACGCATGCCGGGCATGGATGGCCTCGAGGCGGCAAGACACCTGCAGTTACTGGAACAACCCCCGGCCATCATCTTTACCACGGCCTACAACGATTATGCGCTGCAGGCCTTCGAGACCCACGCGGTGGACTACCTGCTCAAGCCGGTGCGCAAGGAACGCCTTGAGGATGCCCTGCGTCATGCGCAGCGACTGACGCGTGTTCAGGCAGCGACGCTGCTCGAGGTCGAGGTGCAGACCGGTGAGCGGCAATGCATCTGTGCCAATGTGCGCGGCAGCCTGCAGCTCATTCCGGTCGAGGAAATCCGCTATTTCCAGGCCGACCAGAAATACGTTGTCGTGGCCACGGCACAGGGACAGTTGCTGATCGAGGAGACACTGAAGTCGCTGGAGCAGGAATTCGTCGATCGCTTCGTGCGCATACACCGCAATGCCCTGGTGGCGCGGCGCTATATCACGGGACTGGGCAAGGACGATGAAGGACAGGCCCAGGTCAGCCTGGCGGGTATTGCACAGCCGCTGGAGGTGAGTCGTCGGCACCTTGCGGAGGTGCGCAAGCTGGTCAGGGCGCTGCAGTCCTGAAGATATTGGCGTCACCGGCGGCATGTTCAAGGGTACAGCCAGGTGCGCTGGCAGGCCTGTCGGGCTTCCTGATGCGTTCCAGGGCGGTATCGATACACTCGTCCAGGTAACCGCCAAACAGTTCCGGTGTATTGATGCCGAGTATGCGCTCGGCGAGTTCGCTGCCGTTGCCATCAACAAATAACAGCGTTGGCGTGACGAACACCCGGTAGCGGCTGGAGAGCTTGTCCCCCGTGGAGGGCTCGCCGTTGAAATCCGTGATGCTGCGGCCAGCATCGATCACCAGCTTGCGTATCAACACCCGGTCCGCGTAATCGCCGCTGAGCAGCATGGGCTGCAGGAAGTCCTCCTCGAGCAGGTCGCAATAGCTGCAGATGCTCGAGGTAAAGGTCAGCAGTATCGGCAGGTCCTGTTTGCGGGCAAGTTCACCGTCTTGCTGCAGGTCGGTGACCACCGGCACGCTGACCTCGGCGCGCAGCACGGCAACGCCCAGCCAGCAGGAGGCAGCCACGAATATCAGTAACTTGTATAATCGTTTCATCACTACCTAATAATGGCGAGACTCTGATCGATGTCAACTGACCTGATACGCATTGCAACGCGCAAGAGCCCGCTGGCGCTATGGCAGGCCGAGCATGTGCGGGACCGCCTGCGTGCCCTGCACCCCGGCCTGCAGGTTGAACTGCTGACCATGAGCACCCAGGGCGATCGTGTCCTCGACAGTCCGCTGGCGAAGATCGGTGGCAAGGGGCTGTTCGTGAAAGAGCTCGAGCAGGGCATGCTGGATGGCCGCGCGGATATTGCCGTGCACTCCATGAAGGATGTCCCGGCCGAGTTGCCCGAGGGGCTGGCAATCGGCGCCATCCTGGATCGCGAGGATCCACGCGATGCCTTTGTCTCCAACCGCCATGACTCGGTCGATGCCCTGCCACAGGGTGCCCGCGTCGGTACCTCAAGCCTGCGACGCCAGTGCCAGCTGCGTGCCCGGCGGCCCGACCTGGAGATCCTCGATCTGCGCGGTAATGTCGGTACCCGGCTCGGCAAGCTCGATGCCGGTGACTATGACGCCATCGTGCTCGCCTGTGCCGGCCTGAAGCGCCTGGGTATGGAAGAGCGCATCACCCATGCGTTGTCGCCCGAGGAGATGCTGCCGGCGATTGCTCAGGGCGTGATCGGCATCGAGTGCCGCTCTGACGACATGCACGTCCACAACCTGATTGCTCCGCTGAACCATGTCGATACGCGTTTTCGCACCACGGCCGAGCGCGCCATGAATGCCACGCTGGCGGGCGGTTGCCAGGCACCGGTAGCGGGCTACTCGGTGCTCAATGACGGCGTGCTTGAACTGCGCGGGCTGGTCGGTCAGCCGGATGGCAGCGAGGTGATCCACGGCGATATCAGCGGTGCGGCCGTGGATGCCGCACTGCTTGGCAGGCAACTGGCCTCTGACCTGCTGTCACGCGGCGCCCGCGAAATACTGGGTACATTGCTGGGTGAGCAGGACTGAGTTGCGCGTCCTCGTTACGCGACCCGCGGGACAGGCGCAAAGACTGTGTGGCCTTCTCAAGGCGGCCGGTCACGAATGCGTCCGCCTGCCGACTATCGAGATACAACCCGCGGCAGACCCCTACCGGCTGGAGGCTATCGCCGATACCCTGGAGGACTATGACCTGGCCGTGTTTGTCAGCGTCAATGCCGTGCAGATGGGACTGGAGCGCATTCTCGATCAGCGCGACTGGCCGGAGCACACGCAGATCGCCACGGTGGGTGCGCGTTCCGCCGAGGCGCTGACGGCCTACGGCCTGTCCGTCGACCTGGTGCCGGAACACCAGTTCAACAGCGAGGCCTTGCTGGCGCTGGAAGGGCTCGAGGATATGTCGGGCCGCGAGGTGGTGATCTTTCGTGGTAACGGCGGGCGCGAGGTGTTGCGCGATACCCTGCTGGAACGGGGCGCCGAGGTGGAATACGTTGAGGCCTACCGGCGTGTCTGCCCGACAGTGGACGCCGGCCTGATGCACCAGCTGTTGCAGCCGGGTTATCTCGACTACATCACGATCACCAGTAACGAGGCGCTGCAAAACCTGTTCGCCATGGCGGGCAAGGAGGGCCAGGCAGCGCTACGGCAAATTCCGCTGGTGGTTGTCGGTGAGCGGCAGGCGCGGCTGGCCGCGCAGCTGGATTTTGTACATGCGCCGCTGGTTGCCGCACAGGCAAGCGATGCGGCGCTGCTTGCCGCACTTGCGCAAGCCTGACGCAGGCTATTTCAGTTTGTCGGAGAGTGCCGCGTATTCAAAGGCGTCGGAGAAGAAACGGGATTCATCCAGGCCGTGTTTCACAAACACGGTGTGGCCGGCCTCCACCATGACCGGTGGCCCGCTCATGTAGACATCGTAGTTTGACAGGTCGGGATAGTGGCGGACGACGCTGTCGGTAACAAAGCCGGTTTCGCCGCTCCAGTCATCCTCCGTCATGGGCTCCGAGAGGACCGGGGTGTACTGAAAATTCCCGTGTTGCTGCTGCCACTGTCGCGGTAGTTCGTCGAGATACAGGTCGCGGCGTGCACGCACACCCCAGAACAGGTGCAGCGGTTTATCGACCGAGGTGTAGAAGGCATGTTCAAGCATGCCCTTCAGCGGCGCGAAACCGGTGCCGCCACCGATCAGGATCGCCGGTCGTTCGCTGTCTTCGCGGAGAAAGAAGGTGCCGAGCGGGCCCTTGATGCGCAGCAGGGCCTTTTCCTGTACCTGGTTGAACAATTGCGCGCTGAAGTAGCCGCCGCTGACATTGCGAATCTGCAGCTCGATGAAG
>CAJQNP010000306.1 GCA_905479705.1 uncultured Gammaproteobacteria bacterium | reverse complement strand
ACTCACCCGGGTACCGCGGCGATCCTCGACATGTGAACTTCTGCGCCCCCCTTTCCATCTCATAGCCGTCTCCTGTCTGTTGTGCGAATCCCCGCCACGAAGATCTGTCCCGAAAGTATAGTGCAGATTGCGTCATGCCCGGTATCGCCGGAAAATCCCGGCAGGCAGTTTACTGTCATTGCCATTTGGGTCACTATTCGGACATGGATACCAATACCACCGCGGAACAACCGGACAGGCGCGGCAGTGGCCTGAAAATTTTCCTGATCGTGCTGGTTACCGTCTTCGTAACCGCCGCACTCACTTTCTGGGTCGTGCGCACCTACATCTTTCCCGCCGATTTCAAACCGGTGCAGCTATCAAGCAACGAAGAACAGGTCCTCGAGGAAAAGCTGCAGCGACTTGATACCCTGCAAACACGACGCACCCGGGGGGCCGCCAAGGCCGCTCAGCGGGCAGAGGACCGGGAGGGTGAATATCTCGAACCCGAGGCCTACAGCGAGGAAGGCGCAAGCCGCAGCATCACGCTCTCCGAGCGCGAACTCAACGGCATGCTCGCGAAGAATACCGACATGGCGAAAAAACTGGCCATCGATCTGTCGGAAGACCTGATGAGCGCCAGGCTGCTGATACCCGTTGATGAGGACTTTCCGATCATGGGCGGACAGATCCTCAAGGTCCGTGCCGGCATGGAACTCGCCTACCGCAATGACCGGCCGGTTGCCATCCTCAAGGGGGTCAGTGTCATGGGTGTCCCCATCCCGAATGCCTGGCTGGGCGGCATGAAGAACATCGACCTGGTTGAATACTACGGTGAAGAATCCGGATTCTGGAGCGCCTTTGCCGGCGGCGTCGACAACATAAGCATCAAGGATGGCAGCGTCACCCTGTTACTCAAGGAATAATCACGCCGGCGCCACGCAGACACGTTTACAGGACGTTCCTTCATGCATATAAAAACCTTCGGTCCTGCCATCCTCATCGCGCTAGCCGGCTGTTTCATCGCCTGGCAATTCGTCAACCCTGCACCACCCGACACCATCACCATCGCAACCGGCCAGCAGGGCGGCGCCTACGTGCTGTTTGCCGAACGTTACCGCGAGATCCTCGCGCGCGAGGACATTACCCTCAACATCCTGGAGACAGCCGGTTCGGTGGAAAACCTGGGATTGCTGGAGGAAGACCCGCTCAGTATTGATATCGCCTTTGTACAGGGCGGCAGCGCCGCGCGACCGCCCGCGCAGGGCCTGGTATCACTGGCCAGTCTTTATTACGAACCCCTGTGGGTGTTCTACAGGGACGCCGCCGAGCTGACACGCATTACGCAACTGCAACATAAACGCATAGCCAGCGGTGAACCCGGCAGCGGCACGCAGTCCGTCACACGGACCCTGCTGCAAGACAACGGCCTGGACGACGCACAGGTCACGCAGTTACCCGTCGGCGGTGAAGCGGCGGTCAGCGCCCTGCTCGGTGGCAAGGCCGATGCCGTATTCCTGGTGGCCTCGGTCGAGTCACCACTGGTACAACAACTGCTGCGCACACCGGGCATCCGGCTCATGTCATTTGAACGGGCCGAGGCCTATACCCGCCAGCATCATTTCCTGTCACGCATCACGCTACCCGAGGGTGTCATAGAGCTGCAGGATAATATTCCAGCGCAGGACACGACACTGCTCGCCGCAACGGCCAACCTGGTGTCACACGAGGACTTCCACCCGGCACTGGTCGGCTTGCTGCTGCAGGCAGCCGAAGAAATCCACGGTGCTGGCAGCCTGTTTGCAGGGCCGGACACATTCCCGAATCAACAGAACCTGGAGTTCCCGCTGGACAGCGGCGCACGCCGTTACTTCCGGTTCGGTCCGCCCTTCCTGCAACGCTTCCTGCCCTTCTGGACGGCCAACCTGATTGACCGCATCAAGATCATGCTGATCCCGCTGCTTGCACTGCTCATTCCACTAATGAAGGTCATGCCCCCGACCTATCGCTGGCAGGTGCGCAAGAAGATCTATCGCTGGTACAGCGAGTTGCAGGCACTGGATTTCGAACACCCGGAAGCCATGCCGGCAGAGACCATCAGGGCATCGGTTCAAAAACTCGACGACATCGAAGAGGAAGTGCGCAAGGTCAAGGTACCGTTGTCCTACTCGGACGAACTATATAACCTGCGACTGCACATCGAAATGGTTCGCAACAAAATGCGCCAGGGCTGAACCGCAAGTATCAAACTGTAAAAAATAAAAAAGGGCCCGCAGATTGGGAGTGGGGATTATCTGCGAGCCCGGCAAGACCGTGACTGCGCGACAGGCTGCGCAATTACCATAAAACTCAACCAGCTGTTCGGTCTGATTGACACACTCTAACCCTGCGACCACCCCGGTGTCTGTGACGGCGTCACCCAGTAACCGCCGTTCACAATGTGACTTCGTCACAGTGTGAACAGTAACTTCACATGTTTCATTGGGTTACTATTGCCCCGCCATGCACAGGAGAGCCCCCTCGCATGGGGCATGGCGCCAGAGAGCAGTACACATGGATGGAATGACGATGAACAGCAAGGTCGTGGAGATCACGGAACTACCTGCCCGGCATTTTCCGGGCATGGACGGACTCACTGATCCGGATATACGCAGCATCCTGGACAGTGCCAACACCTTTGTATTCCCGGCCAACAAACAGGTCAGCGCGCCGGGCACCCGAAGTGAACTCTTTATACTGGTGCTGTCAGGCAGCATCCGTGTTCAGGTGGTGACTGATAGCGGCCGCGAGATCGTGCTTTACCATGTGCGACCCGGTGACGGCTGCATCCTGACGACCAGCAGCCTGATCAGTGGCGAGAATTTTCCTGCCGAAGGTATTACCGACACATCGACAGAGGTTCTTGCACTGTCACACAGCGCCTTTGACAAGGCGCTGGATGAATCAGCGGCATTTCGACGTTTTGTCTTTTCCAACCTTGGCCAGCGTCTCGCCGATGTGATCAGCCGTATCGAACAGTTGTGTTCTCCCTCGATCGACCGCCACCTCGCCGGTCTGCTGGTGAAGCCCCGACGAATAGCGACAACTCGGTAACAGTTACCCATCAGGAACTGGCCGGCAACCTGGAAACGGCCCGGGAGGTTGTCTCCCGGCACCTGAAACGCTTCGAATCAAACGGCTGGGTCCTGCTGGGGCGTGGCAGTATTCACATTCAGGATGCCGAGGCCCTGTCACAGCTGGCAGCTCGCTAGCATTAGCGTCTAGTCACTCGTCCAGTTCTTTGCTCGCTGCACGCCTTTCTGCCATTGCTGCAAGTGCCGCGCCAGGGACGCCCTGTCCATGACCGGCTTGAAGGTTTTTTCAATCGCCCATTTTCCGGCCAGTTGTGCCCTTGTCCATAGACCAGCACCCAGACCGGCAAGATAGGCCGCGCCGAGCGCGGTCGTCTCCAGGTTGACGGGGCGAATGACATCGATCCCGGAAATATCGGCCTGAAACTGCACCATGAAGTTATTTACCGTTGCCCCGCCGTCGACGCGCATCTCGGTAATGGCCTCGTTGCGATCTTTCACCATGGTATCGATGACGTCGTTGACCTGGTAACAGATGCCCTCCAGCGCCGCGCGCGTGATGTGTGCCCGGGTGGTGCCGCGGGTTATGCCAAGAATGGTGCCGCGCGCGTGTTCATCCCAGTGTGGCGCACCGAGACCGGTGAGTGCCGGCACCACGACGACACCATCGCAGTCATCAACACTGGTCGCCAGTGCCTCGCTTTCCGACTCGTCCGAAAAAAACTGCAGCCCGTCACGCAACCATTGCAGGGTTGCACCACCCATGAAAACGCTGCCCTCCAGGGCGTAATGCAGCTGTTCACCGATCTTCCAGGCGACAGACGTGAGTAAACGGTGACGCGAATGAATCACTCGCTCTCCGATGTTCATGGTCAGGAAACAACCGGTACCGTAGGTACACTTCACCATGCCCGGTTCAATACACAGCTGTCCGAACATGGCCGCCTGCTGATCACCCGCCATGCCGGCGAGCGGAATCGCTGCACCCAGCACCTCGGGATCGGTCTCGGCCAGCAAGCCACTGGAATCGACTACCGTGGGCAGTAACGCCGCCGGCACACCGAACAGTTCCAGCAACTCTGCATCCCACTCGAGCGTATGGATATTGAACAACAGGGTCCGGCTGGCATTACCGGCATCGGTGATATGCGTCTTCCCGCCCGACAGGTTCCACGCCAGCCAGCAGTCCATGGTGCCAAAGGCGAGTTCGCCGGCCTCTGCGCGTGCCCGTGCACCGTCAACATGTTCAAGCAACCACTGGACCTTGGTCGCCGAGAAATAGGCGTCCAGCAGCAGCCCGGTCTTTTCCGCGATCCGACCGCACTCCCCCCGGTCACGCATTGCCCGGCAATAGTCGCTGGTACGCCGGTCCTGCCAGACAATGGCCGGGTGAATCGGCCGGCCCGTTGCCCGCTCCCAGATGACCGTGGTCTCGCGCTGGTTGGTAATGCCGACAGCGACGATGTCACCGGCACGGATACCCGCCCTGTCGATGACCTCTCGGGCAACGGCCCGCTGTTTGTCCCAGATCTCGACGGCATCGTGCTCCACCCAGCCGGGTTGCGGAAAGTACTGCTGTATTGCCTGCTGCGAGACGGCTACCGGTTCAGCCGCCTCGTTATAGAGAATCGCCCGTGAACTGGTTGTACCCTGGTCAAGGGCGAGTATGTAACGCTGCGTCATTGCTGAAACGGCACCGGACAGTGTATTTCCTGCATTGATCGTTACGACTTTTTGCCGATCAGTTCGATCTGGTAGCCATCCGGGTCCTCGACAAAGGCAATAATCGTGGTGCCGGCATTCATTGGCCCGGCCTCGCGAATCACCTTGCCACCGCGACTCTTGACCTCGTCGGCGGCGGCATAGACATCATCGACCTCGATGGCGATGTGGCCGTAGCCCTCACCCGGGTC